>CAMBTF010000048.1 GCA_945870545.1 Akkermansia muciniphila | reverse complement strand
GAATGTTTCAGGCATGAGGGGAGTTTGGGTAGGATGGCGTGGGAGTCAAGGGCGCGGAAAACCCGCCGTCCTTGCGGGGCGGCGGGTTGGAAGGGAAGGCATGGCGGTTGAAAACCGCCGCCACGGTTATTTGCTTGCGCGGAGGGCTTCGTCCTTGGCCTTGGCCTTGGCGATGACGTCATCGGAGACGTTTTTCGGGCAGGGGGCGTAGTGGGAGAACTCCATGGAGAACTGGCCGCGGCCGGAGGTCATGGTGCGGAGGTCGCCGATGTAGCCGAACATGGCGGAGAGCGGAGCCTCGGCCTTGACGCGGACGCCGCCGGGGGTGGGCTCTTGGCCTTGGATCATGCCGCGGCGGCGGTTGAGGTCGCCGATGACGTCGCCGACCTTTTCCTCGGGGGCGAAGACATCGAGCTTCATCATCGGCTCGAGGATCTGCGGGGCGGCCTTGACCATGGACTGGCGATAAGCGGCCTTGGCGGCGATTTCGAAGGCAATGTTGCTGGAGTCCACGGCGTGGAAGCCACCTTCGTTGAGCGTGACCTTGAAATCCAAGCAGGGGTAACCGGCGAGCGGCCCCTTGTCGACGGAGGTTTTGAAGCCTTTCTCAACGGCAGGGATGAACTCTTTGGGGATGCTGCCGCCGACGACTTTCGACTCGAAGATGAAACCGGTGCCGGCTTCGCCGGGTTCGATCGTGTAGTCGATCTTCGCGAACTGGCCGGAACCACCGGACTGCTTCTTGTGGGTGTAGCTGTCGGAAACGGCGCGGGTGATGGTTTCGCGGTAAGCGACCTGAGGTGCGCCGACGGTGACCTCGACCTTGTGGGTGCGCTTGAGGATGTCGATTTTGATGTCGAGGTGAAGCTCGCCCATGCCTTTGAGGATCATCTCGTTGGTTTCCTCGTCGGTCTCGACGCGGAAGGAAGGATCTTCCTGGATCATTTTGCCGATCGCGTTGGCGAGTTTTTCGGCATTGGCCTTGTCCTTGGGGGCGACGGCGATGGAGATGACGGGATCGGGGAAAACCATCGGCTCGAGAGTGGCCGGGTTTTTCTCATCGCAAAGGGTATGGCCGGTCTGGACGTTCTTGAGGCCGACGATGGCGATGATGTCACCGGCTTGCGCGGAGTCGATTTCCTTGCGGTCATCGGCGTGCATTTCGACCATGCGGCTGATGCGCTCGGTCTTGCCGGTGAAGGAGTTGAGGACGGTATCGCCTTTCTTGATCGTGCCCGAATAGATACGGGTGAAGGTCAGTGCGCCGAATTTATCGTCCATGATTTTGAACGCCAGTCCACGGAACGGGGCGGTTGGGTCGATGATGGCGAACTTGCCGGTCTCATTGCCTTCCTCGTCCACCTCGGGGAGCGGTTTGACGTCGGTAGGGGCGGGAAGGTAATCCACCACGGCGTCGAGGACGAGCTGGAGACCCTTGTTCTTGAAAGAGGAGCCGCAGTAGGTGGGGAAGAACGCGAGATCGACCGTGCCCTTGCGGATGCATTTCTTGATCTGGTCGATGCTCGGCTCGGTGCCGTCGAGGTAGGCTTCCATGATCGCGTCGTCCTGTTCGACGGCGGTCTCGATGAGCTGGGCGCGGTATTCTTTGGCTTTCTCCACCATATCGGCGGGGACTTCCTCGATCTTGAAATTTTCCGGCTGGCCGGACTCATCCCAGACGTGGGCTTTCATGGTGAGGAGATCGACTACGCCGGTGAAATCCGACTCGGTGCCGATTGGTAGCACCATCACGAGGGGAGTCGCGCCGAGGATTTTTTTCACTTGGGCGACGACGCGGTAGAAGTCTGCGCCGATGCGGTCGAGTTTGTTCACGTAAATCACGCGGGAAACACCGGAATCGTTGGCGTAGCGCCAGTTTGTTTCGGACTGTGGCTCAACGCCGCCGGAGCCGCAAAACACGCCCACGCCGCCATCGAGAACTTTCAGGGAGCGGTAAACTTCGATGGTGAAGTCCACGTGGCCGGGGGTGTCGATGATGTTGAACTGGTGGCCTGCCCAGAAGCAGGTGGTGGCGGCGGACTGGATGGTGATGCCGCGCTCGGCTTCCTGATCCATGAAGTCCATGGTGGAGGCGCCGTCGTGCACTTCGCCGATTTTGTGGATCTTGCCGGTGAGTTTGAGGATGCGCTCGGTGGTGGTCGTCTTGCCGGCGTCCACGTGGGCGAAAATGCCTATGTTGCGGTATTTGGAGAGGTCTTTCATGCCTAATGTGTGTGGTGGTCTGGCCGCCGAAGGGCTCGGCGGGGGCGGGTTTTTAGTCGAGGGCGCGGGTTTTGCAACCTTTGATTGCGGAAACGGTGGGTAGCCTCAATTGGAAAAAACGAACCGCAGATGAACGCGGATTCACGCAGATCCGACTTCGCTAAAGCTACGACGGACAAGTGGAAGAGAAGAAAGATGGGTAGGAAGTGGGTGGGCTTCGCTCAGATCAAGGCCAGCAGGAGAAATTGGAACATCTTTCTTCAAGATTAACGTCCATCTGCGGTTCAATTCCTCTTAACGGAGTTTTTTCAGCACAACCGAATCATGTCCTTGATGAACTGGCACCAGAGGAACAGGAGACCGCGGCGGGAATATTGGAAATGGCCGTCGCCGCTGAGTTGGATGATGCCGGACTTGAGGTTGTGATCGACCTGGCTGCGCATTTCGGACTCGATGTTGCCCTCGATTTCCTCGGGGTTGGGGACGCGGAGGTCGGCAGGGTTGATTTTCATCCGGGAAAGGAACTTCTGATGATCATCAAGGATTTCGTGGAAACAGGATCTCTCGCAGGGGACGCGGTTCCATTTGAGGCTCGGGGAGCAGCGGAGGGTAGGGGCGAAGGGGAAATTTGTGGTACGCCAGGTGCGCCCAGAGGAGTCGGTGGAGGTGACAGAGATGAACGCGAAGGCGACCTCCTCCTGCTCGCAGAGGCAGACAGAGGCGATGGCGCGCTCTTCCGGATGCCAAAAGAGGCGGAAGTGCTGCTGCATACCGGACCATTGCCAGCCACAGTCGGAGACGTGCTCGAAACCGGCTTCCTCCATGCCTGCGGCAGCCTCGATGGCGTTGGGGAAAAACGAAGGGTTCGGCAGTTCCTTGTGGCGCAGGCGATTGTTCAGCGGCATCCGCAGGCGGCGGACGTGGGTAAGCAGCTCGATCCAAGGCAGGAAAAACCACAGGCACGCGCCCGCGATCCCGGCGAATACATTTCCGCTGATGAAATAAAAGAACGAGAAGGTGGCGAAGAGGAACACCAGCGCCCCGAGCTTTCGCCCGAGGTTCTTTCTGGACGACCTCAGCGCCATGGCCATCACGAAGAGGCCGATCACGATCAATGTTTCACGCATGCAAAAAGAAACTTTAAACCTTAAACTTTAAATCTCAAACAGGAGAAATTCAGCCTGCCAGCGCCTGCATGAGGTATTGCGAGGGGCGGAAGTTCTCGATGAGAATTTCCCGCTGGCCGCCGCGGTTCATGCGCACCTGGAGGAGGTTGAAGTTTGGCGTCTTATGCGGGGCGAAGAGGATATCGTCGTGGGTAGCGTTTTCGTGTTTCTTGAACATGTCCGGCAGGATGTCGCCGCCGAGATGGTCGTCGCGGCCAGTGGCGAGGTGGCAGGTGCCGAGGACTTTCTCGTCTTGGATGTCCGCGTAGGAAACGGGCAGCACCTGGGTGCCGAAGCCGAGCTCGCCGAGGGTGCCGGTCATGGGGTCGTCCGCGAGGCGGGCGTTGTGGGCGTCGATGGTCGCTTGGCTGCCCTCGATGAGGGTGGAGCGGACAATGCAGCGATCTTTCACATCGAGCACGCCGAGGGTGCCGTCTTCATATTTCATGGGAAACTGGCCATTCGCGTCGGTGGGGACGAAATAGACCTCGCCGGCGGGCAGGTTCGCGATATCGGGTTTTTCGCCGAGGCAGAGGCCATGAGATTTTTGTGCCTCCTGGGCTTCGAGTCCGAGGGTGGCGGTGAGGATACGTCCATCTTGGAGCTGGAAATCGATCTCAATCGAGTCCGCGTTTGTCAGGGCGAGGCGGAGCTTTTCGGCATCGCGGGAGACCTCGCGGTAATCGACGGCGAGGCCGGAGTTGAGGATCACGTCGTTGAGGCCGTGGAGGGTGGCGCCGCGGAAACCAAACTCGCGCGCCTTCGCGGTAAGCGGCGCGGTGGCGGACCAGGTGGAGATGCAGAGGATCAGGTCGTAGTGCGGATAGATATCGCGATCCAGCGAGAGCTCTTTCCCGGCGGTGTCCCAGACCTCATCGGCGAGGTCGAGGTTCGAGCCGCGGGTGTAGCGGTAGGCGAACATCTCGCCGCCGGTCATGCCGAGCTTTGCCATCGCATGGTCGCGGAGGGCTTCGTAAAAATGCTTGTAGGCGTTTTTCTGGATCGGGAAACCATCCTCGTTCAGGAACGCAAAGTCCTTAATATGCGCGGCAGGCTCGTCGAAATCGACCAGGATGCAGACGCGGCAACCCTTGGTCGGCTCGAAGACCGTGTGTAGCAGGCGGACGACATCGAACTCGGGAAACTTGCGTTTCTCGGGGTTCAGCAAAATCTCGGGAGCGAGATAATCCGGTAAGGTGGGGTAGGCTGTGTGAGGCATGACGGAAGCTAAAACCACATTGCGGAGCTGCAAGCGGTGTTTTTCTGGAAAAAATTCAGTCGCCGAAATCGAAGCCCGGATCCTCGGGTTTCCCGCTGCGCATCTGGTCGAGCAAGGGCTGGCGGTCTTCGAGCGAATCCCAAACCTCCCGCGTCACGTAAATCGGTGCTTCCGCCCGCGCGGCGATGGCGAGGCAATCCGACGGGCGTGCGTCGAGCTCGATAATCTTCCTTTCCATGATCTCGTTTTCCGCTTCCAGTATCAGACGGGCGTGGAAGACATCGCCATCGACCTTGTTGATCACCGTCCGTAACACCTTCCCGCCGAACGCGCCGAGCGTGAGCATGTAAAGATCGTGCGTCAGCGGGCGGGGTATCTTCTGGCCGCTCATCACCGTGTTGATCGAGAGGCCGACGGCGGGATCGATGTAGAAAAGGATGGCCTTCGCACCATCGCCGAGAAACACGGCGCAGCCCGCCTGCGTGGGCATGAGCGCGATGATTTCCACCCTAACAAGATCCGGCATGCCCGGAGTATGGGGAAGAGCGGCGGCGGGCGCAATGGGGAAGCGGGGGGGCGGAGCCAAAGGTAAGATTGACCCATGGGGAAAAATGGCCGATGCTCCGCAGCGATGACAGCATCCATCGAACTTGATCTGAAACAGCGCCTCGCGAAGTTGTCCGAGCGGGACAGGCTGGCCATGTCGGCTTATCTGCTGAGGCTGAAACACAGTTCAAAAAGCGGACGCCGGGGAGTTTCGAAGCTGATGAAGGAGATGGACGCAGGGGAAAAAACCGGTTTGGCCAAACTTGCAGCAGAGCTTGGTCATGGCTGACCGTCATTCATACGAGCCGGTTTTGTCGTCCAAGGCCGCCGCGTTTCTTGTGTCGCTTTCGAAACTACGGCAGCGGAAGTTGATCGGGCTGCTCTACCAGCTTGCCGACAATCCTTCCCAAATCGGGGACTACACAGAGCCGGATCAAACCGGGCGCGAGGTGCAATTTATCATTGTCCGCGACCTCTTGATCGCATTCTGGGCGGATCATGCGGTCAGGGAAATGAGGATCGTTGATATTGAGGAGCTTTGAGAAGCTTGAGGCTTCAGCGTGCCATGAATTTCCGCGACTGCCTGACGTATTTCAGAGCCCAGTCTTTCACCTTGGCCTGCTCTTCGGGCGAGAGGGTTTTGACCACCTTGGCGGGCGAGCCGAGGACGAGGGAACCGGGGGGAATGATCGTGCCGCCGGTGACGAGGGCCCCCGCGCCGATGATGGAGCGCTCGCCGATCACGGCGCCGTCGAGGACGATGGCTCCCATGCCGATGAGCGCCTCGTCCTTCACCGTGCAGGCGTGGAGGATGGCGGAGTGGCCGACCGTGACCAGCTCCCCGACGTAGCAGCCGTGGTCATCGGAAAGGTGGATGACGACGTTGTCCTGCACGTTGGAGCGCGGGCCAATGACGATCTCATGGATGTCGCCGCGCAGGGTGGCGTTATACCACACGCTGGATTCCTCGTGGAGCGTCACGCGCCCGATGATGTCCGCGCTGGCGGCCGTGAAGGCGCTGGCGTGGATCACCGGGACGTGGTTCTCATAACTCTCGATGGCCATGGCCGTTTCCTCAGAGCGCTCAGATCGACTCGTTGACAAGTTTCTCCAGCTTGACAATGTCTGCGGCAAAATTGCGGATGCCCTGGGCGGTTTTCTCGGTCGCCATGGCGTCCTCGTTATGCATCAGGCGGAAGGCTTTCTCATCGAGTGAGATTTTCTCCACGGGATCGGCGGCGGCGATCTCGGGCGTGAGCTTCGCTTCGACGCGCTCTTCGGACGCGGCGAGCTCGGCGAGCAGGCTCGGGGCGATGGTCAGTAGGTCGCAGCCGGCGAGCGCGAGGATCTCGCCCTTGTTGCGGAAGGAGGCGCCCATGACCTCGGTCTTGTAGCCGAACTTCTTGTAGTAGTTGTAGATCGCCTTGACGGAAATGACGCCGGGATCCTCGTCGCCTTGGTAATCCTTGCCGGTGCTGGCCTTATGCCAGTCGAGGATGCGGCCGACGAAAGGGGAGATGAGCTGGACCTTCGCCTCGGCGCAGGCGACGGCTTGTGCGAAGGAAAAAAGCAGGGTGAGGTTGCAGTGGATGCCTTCCTTTTCGAGCGTCTCGGCGGCCTTGATGCCTTCCCAGGTGGAGGCGGCCTTGATCAGGACGCGGTCGCGGGAAATGCCTTCCTTCTCGTACGCGGCGATGAGCTGGCGGGCTTTCGCGACGGTGCCTTCGGTGTCGAACGACAGACGGGCATCCACCTCGGTGGAAACCCGGCCGGGGACGATTTTCAGGATCTCCAGCCCGAAGAGGATCAGGATACGGTCGAGGACCGCATCGGTGAGAGCCTGGCCGGAAAGGCCGCTGCCCTTGTGTTCGGCGATGGCCTGATCGATGAGCGGGCGGTATTCCGGTTTGCCCGCGGCCTGGAGGATGAGGGAGGGGTTGGTGGTGGCATCCTGAGGCATGAATGCCTTCATGGCCTCGAAATCGCCGGTGTCGGCGACGACGGTGGTAAGCTTCTTGAGTTGGTCGAGTTGTGTCATGGCGGATGGGAGTGTGACCCAAATACGCGCGTTGATGAACGTAAATTTTCAGGTAAATCGCGCCCCCTCGTGGAAGCGCAGCGCCCGACTCATACGTGCGCCCCTTGTGGCGTGATCTCATCCTACAAGTCTGGGGCGGCGATTCTCTCGAATGCGCCTGCTGTAACGACACAATGAAAATCATGAGACACATGCTGCGACGTGAGGAAGTCGAATTTTTTCTCCGACTGCACGGTCTATGGAAAGGCATGGTGAATTTACCTTAACCACCGCCACACCCTTCGACATCGAGAGCCTCTAGCGCATCGAGCCGCCTTGGCAAGCCATCAAGGAATGGATCCCTGACGACGAACCCAACCTGAATTGGTTCAATCTGCCGAGGAACGTAAAAATCCAATCTCAGGAGTTCGATGACATCGACCAGAGTCCGACTTGGCAACCCGAGGAAATCCAATTGGACGACGGACGCACTTTGCGTTCTCGACTACATCTAACCGGCGGGACTCTACCGGCCAGAAAAAACCGCGACCAAAAGAAATCTTGGGAATGCGGTTTGGAGAGTTACTCTCGCAATTAATGTAAACTGACCTGAATTCTCTCGCGTCAGCCGATTACCGGCGCGAACTGGGGATTTTTATAACCTAGCTCGACTCACCGAAGCACATGTTGCTGAGGCAATGGGTTGCCAATAAGTCGTTTCGGCGGGATCGACTCTCCTGCGACCTGAATCGTAAGCCATCCCGGGATGACGAACCGGCTCACGGTGCCCGTAGGCATTGGGCTGCGCGGCTTCTGGTATTTTTTGAAAAAAGTTTCAAAAAGGTCTTGTCACGTAGAACGAGGTGACTAAAGTCCCGCCCCCGCAGCGAGGCTGTGTCGTCCAAAACAGCGGCGACCGTCACAAACAGGGAACTTATCGGGTGCAGCTCCGGAGAAAAGCGAACACGGGTTTTGAAAGCCCCGTCTTCGTGCCGGTTTGTCCCAAGAACTTTTCAAGACAAATCCAGTAACACGAAGGAAATCATGCCGACCATCAATCAGCTCGTTCGCAAAGGACGCCACGTCCCAGTCGAGAAGTCGAAATCGCCCGCTCTCGTCAACTGCCCGCAACGCCGTGGCGTCTGCCTCCAGGTCATGACCCGGACGCCCAAAAAGCCGAACTCCGCTCTCCGGAAAGTGGCCAAGGTGCGCCTCACCAACGGTTTCGAGGTCATCGCCTACATCGGCGGCGAAGGCCACAACCTCCAGGAGCACTCGATCGTCCTCGTTCGCGGCGGCCGGGTGAAAGACCTTCCGGGTGTGCGCTACCACATCGTTCGCGGTTCGCTTGATACCCTCGGTATCGATAAGCGCCGCCAGAGCCGTTCCAAATACGGAGCCAAACGTCCGAAGCCCGGCGCAGCGGCAGCCGCTCCCGTCAAAAAGAAGAAGTAATTTTTCCCGAACCCTCTAACACCAAGAATCATGCCACGCCGCAAAAGAATCTTCACCAAGCCGGATCGCCGCGACCCTCGCTACGACAGCCCGGTTGTCGGTCACCTCATCACCAAAGTCATGCAGGACGGCAAGCGCTCGCTCGCCCAGCGCATCGTCTATGCCGCCATCGACCGTGCCAACGAGGGCACCGACACCGTCGATCCGCTCGAAGTCATCACCCGCGCGGTGGAAAACTCCAAGCCACGCGTTGAGGTCAAGTCCCGCCGCGTCGGTGGGGCCACCTACCAGGTGCCGCTTGAGGTCGATCCGGCTCGTTCCGAGTCCCTCGCCATGCGCTGGCTCGTCAACTACGCCCGCAACCGCAAAGGCACTCCCATGCACGTCGCCCTCTCCAACGAGATCAAGGACGCCGCCAACAACCAGGGAGCCGCTGTCCGCAAGCGCGACGA
>CAMBTF010000047.1 GCA_945870545.1 Akkermansia muciniphila | reverse complement strand
TCGATTTCCTTGAAGCCGATCGCCACCAGCAGATCGAAGAACTCCAGCTTCTCCTCCACCGACATCGGCTGCGGCAGCGCCTGGTTGCCGTCGCGGAGATCCACCGAGCACCAGATCGGCGCGCGCGTGATCGTCTGATCCGGCCAGGTGCGGTCGGGCAGGGCAACGGCCGGGACCGGCCGGTATTTCGTGAGGGACTTCGGATTCATGTCAGTGGCGCGGCGGAAACCGCGGGGGGCGCGAAACTACCGCATACCCGTGCGATGACGCAAGGGCGGTGAAAACAGACCATCGTTGCCTGCGGAAAGCGATTAGCGCCATGTTGTACACTTTGTAAAACAAAGGTTTGACTCCGATTTTTTCCGAGAGAAACTGCGATTATGAAATCGATGAGTGTCCGTGACATGAAAGCTCACTGGTCGGAGGTGGAGGCACAGGTTCGTGCGGGCGAAACCATCGAAGTTCTGAACCGCGGAAAGCCCAGCGTCCGCATCGTGCCCGCCGCGCCCCGCATCATCACCGATTGGGACGACCATCTGGCCACCGCCATTCCAGGCAGCGGACAGACGGCCGAGGAAATCGTAGCGGCTGATCGCAAAGGACGCTGGTGAATATGCTTTATCTCGATACCAGCGCCCTTCTGAAACTCTACGTACGGGAGGCGGGTTCCGAGGCCGTGCATTCCCTCGTCGTCTCACAGGATCTTCCCCTCGCAATCTGGGAAATCCAGGAAGCGGAACTGATCAACGCTCTCCGGCTCAAAGCCTTTTGGAAAGAGATCACCCCCGAGCAAGCGGACGGGCAAATCGCGTTGTTCCAAGAGCGTTGGAAACGCGGCTTCTATCATTTCCCGGCCATTGACAGGATGGCACTCATGGAAACCTACCGTCGCCTCAGCGGGGAAACGCCAAGGCTCGGCTGTCGCACCATGGACATCCTACATGTTGCCTGCGCGGTGGAGGTCGGAGCCTCCGCTTTCCTGACTTTTGACAAAAGGCAAGCGGAGCTGGCGCGCTTCGCTGGGCTGGATGTGCCGATGATGGGATAAGTGGGAAATGACCCCCGTGCGAGACAGACTGACGCCGTAGGCCTTGGACTGCTACAGCCTGCTGTAGCTTTCGGTCCAGCAGCCTGCTGCTGACCGGACGGCATGGGTATTTTGCGGCGCGATCACTTCCCCATCCTCCGCCGTGGACAGCCCAGCCTTCGCTGAAGCTACGGCGGGCAGGCAGAGCTGTCACATGGAAAGCAGAACAGGCTGCCACACTCCAAAGCCTTCGGCGGAAGAAGCCATCCGACGCAACAAAGAGACATATTTCCTTATCGCGGCGGGTGCGTCGAATACCATCATAGGCTATCTTTTCCTCAAAAATCCCCAAACGCGCTTCTGAGATCGCTCGCGGCGCTCTTTGAGGCGGTTTCTTTCTGGGGGATGAAGCCGAAGTCATCGCTGGGCTCGAGGTCAATTTCGGGGCTGGCGAGGAGGGGGCGGGTGATTTTGTCGATGGCCTCGATATCGGGGAGGGTGGTGCCTTCGGGGGCGGCTTTGAGTTCCTCGAATTTCCGGGCGGTGGACATGACGCGCGTCTCGTAGGAGCCGATGGCCTTGTTGTAGTGATCAACGGCGTTGTTGAGTGAGTTGCCGAGCTTCGAGAAATGGTCGGCGAGCTTGCCGAGGCGCTCGTGCATGGTGCGGCCGAGGGCGGAGATTTCCTTGGCGTTGAGGGCGAGCGCCTCCTGCCGCCAACCGTAGGCGACGGCTTTCAGCAAGGCGATGAGGGTGGTGGGCGTGGCGAGGATGACGCCGTGATCCACGCCGCGCTCGATCAGGCCGGGATCGGAATGGAGGGCGGCGGAGAAGAAGGATTCGCTGGGCAGGAAGAGGACGGTGAACTCGGGAGTGTCGGCGAACTGGTCGGTGTATTTCTTCGAGGAAAGCTGCTGGATGTGGGTGCGCACCTGCGCGGCGTGCTGGGTGAGGAAACGCTCGCGCTCCGTTTCGTCGCTGGTTTCCAGCGCGTTGAGGTAGGCGTCCATCGGCGTCTTGGAATCGACGACGATGGTTTTCCCGCCGGGGAGTCTCACGACGAGGTCGGGGCGCAGGCGCTTGCCCTCGTCGGTGGTGGAGCTGGTCTGGAGGGTGAAATCGCAATGCTCCTGCATGCCGGCAAGCTCGACGACGCGGCGGAGCTGCATCTCGCCCCATTGGCCGCGGCCGGTGGGCTGGCGGAGGGCTTTCACAAGGGAGGCGGTCTCTTTCTGGAGGCCGAGCTGACCTTCGCCGAGGGCGCGCACCTGTTCCTTGAGCTCGGAATACGCGCCTTCGCGGAGTTTCTCGATCTCGCCGATGCGGAGCTCGAATTTCCCGAGGGAGTCGGCGACGGGTTTCACCAGGGTCTCGATGGCGACCTTGCGTTTCTCGATCTCGCCCTTCGCCTCCTCGGTCTGGGAGGCGAGGGTGGATTTCGCGAGGTGGAGGAACTGCTCGGAGGCACCTTTAAGCGCGTCGGCGGAGAGGGCTTTGAAGGTGTCGGAGAGTTTTGCTTCGGCGCGTTCGAGGAGGGCTTGCTTTTCTTGGGCGGCCTTGCGCTCGGCTTCGAGGCGGGAGTTCGTTTCCGCGAGCTGGTTGCGGTAGGTCTGGGCGGCGGTTTCGTTGCTATGGCTCTCGGCGGCGATGTGAGCGAGGCGGGCTTCCGTTTCTGCATTGCGGCGTTCCTCGGCCTTGAGGCGCTCGGTCAGCGCGGATTTCGCGGAGCCTGCGGCGAGGTGCGTGAAAAGCCAGCCGACAAAGAGCGCGGCAACGGCGGTGGCGATGAAAGGGAGATAGGGTGCGAGTTCGGGTGGCATGGTCGGGTTCTTTCTACTTGCGGGAGCGGGGTTGCTGGGGTTGTTGTGGGGCGCGCTGCTGGCGAACATACTGAACCGCCGCGCCAATTCAAACAACCAAGCATTTCAAGACCATGGCACACACACTCCCCGACCTCGGATACGCACTCAACGCCCTCGAACCCCACATCGACGCTCTGACGATGGAAATCCACCACGGCAGGCACCACCAGGCCTACATCACGAACCTCAACAACGCGATCGCCGGCAAGGCCGATCTCGAGGCGAAGTCCGCGCTCGACCTGATCACCCACCTCGCCGCTGTCCCCGATGACATCCGCGGCGCGGTGCGCAACAACGGCGGCGGCCACGTGAACCACAGCTTTTTCTGGAAAGTGATCGCGCCCGGCGGCGCGAAAGCTCCCTCCGGCGATCTCGCGGCCGCCATCGACGCGGCGTTCGGTTCCTTCGATGCCTTCAAGGAAGCCTTCGCGAAAGCAGGCGTGACCCGCTTCGGCTCCGGTTGGGCATGGCTTTGCAAGAAGGCCGACGGCACCCTCGCCGTCAGCTCCACCGCCAACCAGGACAACCCGCTCATGGGCGAGGCCTTCGGCGGCTGCGGCAGCACGCCCATCCTCGGCCTCGATGTCTGGGAGCACGCCTACTACCTCCACTACCAAAACAAGCGCCCGGCCTACATCGACGCGTTCTGGAATGTGGTGAACTGGGATGTGGTCGCGGAAAACTTCGCGGGCTAATCCGAAAAACAGAAAACTTTCTGAGGAATATCCGCGCATCCCGCGTATCCTAACGGCATGATGAAACATCTGCTTTTGGCATTCTGTATCGTGGTTCCGAGCCTAGCCTCCTGCCAAACCGAAACGAAAGTGAGCGAGACCGACAAGAAACCCGCCGTGATGAAGGAAATCCCTGCGGGAGCGGAAGTGGTGACGCTGGGAGCCGGTTGCTTCTGGTGCGTGGAGGCCGCCTACAACCAGATCGAGGGCATCCATTTCGCCATTTCGGGATATTCCGGCGGCGAGACGAAAAACCCCACCTACGAGGACATAACCACCGGCGCCACCGGGCATGCCGAGGTGGTCCGCGTCGTTTTCGATCCGAAAAAAATCCCCCTCGAGCGCGTGCTCGCCTGGTTCTGGGATCTGCACGACCCGACCCAGCTCAACCGCCAGGGCAACGACATCGGCACCCAATACCGGTCCGCGATTTTCTACGAAAACGACGAACAGAAAACCGTCGCGGAAGCCTCCAAAAAGGCGGCGCAGGCGAATTTCGAGAAGCCCATCGTGACCGAAATCACCAAGGCCTCTGTGTTTTATCCCGCGGAAAACTATCACCAGGGATATTACTTCGCGAACAAGTCGAAGAACGGCTATTGCAAGTACGTCGTCGAGCCGAAGCTGAAAAAGCTCAAGCTCGATCACTGATCATGGCCTACCCGCTGCTCCGCGCAAGGCGCTACCCTCCACCGGATACCCACCCTCACCATGCCCGACGTCTGCCTTTATTTCCAGGTGCACCAGCCGCACCGGCTCGATGAGAAGCTCAACCGCGAGATCCTCCATCGCGTGGCTGACAAATGCTACCTGCCCGCTAACGAGATGTTCCGCCAGCGCATCGAGGAAAGCCACGGTCGGTTTCGCATGGCGCTCTCCATCACCGGCACGGTCATCGAGCAGTTCCGCAAGTTCCGGCCCGATGTGCTGAAATCCTTCCAGGAACTCGTCGCCACCGGCGGCGTGGAGCTGCTGGCGGAAACGTATCATCACTCGCTCGCGTTCCTGTATTCGGAAAAGGAATTCCAGCGGCAGTGCGACATGCACCTCGACCTCATGGAGGAGTGCTTTTCGGTGCGACCCAGCGTGTTCCGCAACTCGGAGCTGATCTATGACAACGCGATCGCGGCCCGGGCGGAGACAATGGGTTACGATGGCGTGATCGCGGAAGGCACGCCGGCGTTCACCGACGGGCCGTCACCGAATTTCCTGCACCGCGCACCCGGCACCGCGCGCATCAAGACCCTGATGCGCAACCACACCCTTTCCAACGACCTCGCTTTCCGTTTCTCCGATCCCTCGTGGAGCGGTTTCCCGCTGACGTGGGAAAAATTCACGGCATGGATCGGCCAATCGCCCGGTGATCTTGTGAACCTGTTCATGGATTACGAGTCGATCGGCGAGCACCAGAAAAAGGAGCAGGGCATCTACGAGTTCTGGCGGAAAGTGCCTGAGATCCTCATCGAATCGGGCGCGCAGTGGGTCACGCCCTCCGAAGCCGTGGCCATCTATGCGGCGAAGGACGAATACGATTGCCCGAAACCCTCCTCCTGGGCGGACGCCGAGCGCGACCTCTCCACATGGACCGGCAACGCGATGCAGCGCAAGGCGCTCGCCATCCTTAGCGATCTCGAAACGCCCGTCATGGCGAGCGGCGACCCGGAACTCATCGCCGAGTGGGGCGCACTGCAATCATCCGACCACCTTTACTGGATGTCCACGAAAGGCGGCAGCGACGGCCAGGTAACCAGCTATTTCTCCCCCTACCACAGCCCGCGCGCGGCGTACGAGGTGTTCATGGCCGCGCTGGAGGATCTCGGGAAAAAAGTGGAACTTCACTCCCAAGTGGCGTTCGGCGGCTCGGCGTAATGAAGAAATTCTCCCTTGCCTGATTTCCTGCGGACTGCGATGTTACCGCTATGAATATCGGTGCCCTGCAGCATGAAATGGAATCCTTGCCGCCGGAGCAGCAGGATAAGCTGTCGGCCTTTCTCATCACCCTCCGGATGAAACGTGATGGGATGCTCGCGGAAATTTCCAGTCGCATCGACGATCCCGACCCGGGCAAATGGGTTTCATGGGAGAGCGTAAAGAACGAACAGGATTCCGGTCGTTGAAAATCCGGCCATGGGGACTTACGGAATTTTCCTGCGCATGGAAGCCGTTGACTCCTTCAAGGCGGTGCGGGGTATCCAAAGGCAGCAGATCTCATTGTTCATCGATTCCCTCGCAAATGATCCGAATCGTTCCGGCGATTTCGCCGAAAGCGATGACTCCGGACGACGGATCGAGATCAAGGTTCTCGGTCGATTCGCCATCACCTACTGGACGGACCACGCCGTGCGGGAGGTGAAGATTTTGGATATCCGGAAAGCCGACAAAGCGTGAATCACGTCACTCTCAAGTGGCGGTCGGCGGCTCGGCGTAATCGTGCACTTGACAGAATAGACTTTAAAAAAATTTCGGTGTGAAAGCGAAGCCGTTTCAAAAACGGCCAGAGCCAAGCGGTGCGGCTGACGAAGCAATTCCGATTTGAAGGGAAGACCGTTTCGATCCAGAAAATCGGCGATTCAGTGGTGCTGAGTCCCATCAAGGATAATTGGGATTCATTTTTCGAGGCGGCGGTGGATTTTTTCTCTGATTTCTTGACAGATCGCGAGCAAGAACACCAAGCGGAACGGGAAGGGCTCTGATTTTTTCTGTTAGAGCCATGAGGATCCTGCTTGATACAAACATCTGCATCTACGTGATGAACCACCGTCCGGCACATGTGGTGGAGCGGTTCAGACAATACAAGCCGGGAGTGATCGCATGATCACTTGCGTCAGGCGTTTTCCGAGAGATCCGGGCGGTTTTGGCGGGTGCGTTCGAGCGCTCGCTCCTCGCGCCATGCCTCGATCTTCGCGTGATTTCCGGAAAGCAAAACCTCCGGGACTTTCATGCCCATGAAATCGATGGGTCGCGTGTAGCACGGCGCTTCTAACAGATTGGGATCGGAAAAGGATTCCTCGACGGCGGATTGCGAATCGCCGAGCGCGCCGGGCAGCAGGCGAATGACCGCATCGCAAAGTACGGCGGCGGCGAGCGCGCCGTTGGTCAGCACGTAATCGCCAATGGAGATTTCCTCGTCGATGAGTGTCTCGACGATGCGGTGGTCGATGCCCTCGTAGTGGCCGCAGACGATAAGGAGATGCGTTTCGGCGGAAAGCTCGCGGACGCGGGCCTGTTTCAGCGGTGCGCCCTGCGGGGTCATCAGGATCACGCGGGTGTTATGCTTTTTCAGCGCCATGATCGCCGCGTGCAAGGTCCCGGGCTGCAAGACCATTCCCGGCCCGCCGCCGCAGGGAGAATCATCCACGCGGCGGTGCTTGTCCTCCGACCAATCGCGCAGGTTGTGCCCGCGCACCTCCACCAACCCCGCGCCCCGCGCACGCTGGATGATCGAGTCGCTGAGCGGTGCCAGCGCGATCTCGGGAAAGAGGGTGAGGATGTCGATTTTCATGCGGGAGGAACCGTGGTTTAGAAACCACGTCTGCAACGGGATCTGGCTTCGCTAGCATTTCGCCATGCAGGTCGCGATTTCTAAATCGCGGCTCCCATCAGATGCTCATCGCCTGGAAGCCGCCGTCGACGATCATTTCCATGCCGGTGATGAAGGAGCCGGCCTTGGCGGAGGCGAGGAGTAGAGTGGCTCCGATGAGTTCCTCGGCGTTGCCGAAACGGGAGGCGGGGGTGTGGCGGAGGATGTCGAGCACGCGGGACTCGTCGAGCACCTTGCGGTTTTGCTCGGCGGGGAAGAATCCGGGGACGAGGGTGTTCACGCGGATGTCCTTATCCGCCCACTCGCGGGCGAGGTTGCGGGTGAGGTTGTGCACGGCGGCCTTGGAGGCGGAGTAGGTGAACACACGCGAGAGCGGGTTCAGCCCGGAGATGGAGCCGAGGTTGATGATGGACGCGGGACGCATCTCATCGACGAAATATTGCCCGAAAACCTGGCAGGCGCGGAAGATGGAAGCAAGGTTCGTGTCGATGATCCGTGAGTATTCCTCCTCTGTGATCTCCAGGAAAGGCGTGGGCGAGTTGGTGCCCGCGCCGTTGATGAGGATGTCCACGCCGCCGGATTTTTCCAAAACCGTCTCAAGCAGGTCATGAAGGGATTGGCGCGAGGTGACATCGACGGGAACGAAGTAACCCTTCCCGCCGTAGCCCTCGATCTCGGCGAGCCGCTTCTCCGCTTTTTCCGGGATGCGTCCGCCGAGCACCACTTCGGCTCCCGCCCGCGCAAGGCCGACAGCCATGGTGCCGCAGAGTTCGCCCGTGCCGCCGATCACCACCGCCGTTTTCCCTGTGAGGTCGAAAAGTTCCTTGAGATATGTTGTCGCTGACATGTCACAAAGGTTTCCCACCGAGGCGGGTCTGCCAAGAGGAATCAGCCACAGCGAAAGCACGGCGACTTATGCCATTTCCGATGAACGAAAGAGAAGCCCCTCCGGCTTATCCACGTTCCTCACCTTTTCTCAAAAAACATCGTGAACTCCTGCCGGTTGTAGGTGAGGTGGGTGCGGGCGATGAGGGAGAAACTGGCTTTTTCCGCTTGGGCGAGGACTTGTTTCTCGAGGGAATCGATTTCCATGAGGGTTTCCGCGCCGGTGGTCTTGAGGGTGAAAACGGCGAGGGCGCGGGGGTTGAGGAAATCGGTGAGGCGGGTGAGGTGGGCGATGGCCTGGAGGGGCGGGCCGTTGAGGTCGCAGAGAATGGCGTCGTAGCGGGCGCCGCGTGGGGGGATGAAGGCGGCGGTGTCCTCTTTCAGGAAGGTGAGGTTGCGGTGGTTGGCGAGGCGGGGATCGAGCGGGGCGCGGTCGATGGCGGTGACCTCGTATCCGCGCTTGAGCAGCTCGGAGGTCATGCCGCCGGGGCTGGCCCCCAGCTCCAGCCAATGCGAACCGGCGGGGAGGGCGGGGCGGAACATGGCTAGATAGTGCAGCCCCTCGGCGATCTTCGCGCCCGCGCGGCTTACGGTGTCCTCGGCGTTCTGGGCGATGAATTTCGAGCCACCGGGGTGCAGTCCGTTCGCGGCCTTGGGGCTGGCCATGCCAGCGAAGAGGCCTTCCTTTCCGATCAGGCAGAAGAGGGTTTGCTTGGAGGAATTCTGTTCCTCGGCGGTTTTCGGCGCACGTTCGGGGAGTTCGAAAACCTGGAGGGTTCGTCCGCGGAGGTTGGAGGCCAGGGATTTGTAATACGGCTTCTGCGAGCCGGGATCGAGGCGGCCAACGAGGACAGTTTGTGGGTGGCGGCTCTCGAACTTGTAGTAGAGCGATTGCGCGGCTTTCTCGACGAAGCCCTCCATCTTCTCCGGATTACAGGGCCAGGAATGCTCCACCGGAATGTGCCAGCGGATGAACCGCGCCGCCGGGGAGGCGGTGATGAGTTCAGGTGTTTCCGTTTGGAAAACGAAGAACTCCGAGCCAAGCTTCTTCACC
>CAMBTF010000046.1 GCA_945870545.1 Akkermansia muciniphila | reverse complement strand
TATTTTTTCAATTCTTCTCTTTCATCTGCGTGAAACTGCGTCCATTTGTGGTTAGACAATTTCCTATAGACCACCGAAATCAGAACACTCTATGAACGACATCAAAATCACACTCCACACCACCGCCGGCGACATCGCCGCTACGATCTACGCCTCCAAGGTGCCCCTGACCTCGGCGAATTTCCTAAATCTCGCCCAGCGCGGCTACTACGATGGTATCGCCTTCCACCGCGTCATCGAGGGCTTCATGCTCCAGGGCGGTGACCCGACCGAGACCGGTCGCGGCGGCCCGGGCTATAAGTTCGCCGACGAATTCCACCCCGAGCTGCGCCACCGCAGCCCCGGCGTTTTCTCTATGGCGAATGCCGGCCCCGGCACGAATGGCTCCCAGTTCTTCATCACCACTACCGCCACGCCATTCCTCGACAACCGCCACTCTGTTTTTGGGCAAGTCACTGATGGTCTGCACGTTGTGGATAAAGTTACCGGAAAAAACAATACGGGAGAACGGGGCTGCAAGTTCAACGGAGTCGGCGATAAGATCACCTCGATTACCATCCACGACGATCTTACTGACCTCCTCGCGGATCAGAAAGACCACGTCGAGCACTGGAACTCGATCTTGGACAAAGCCTGATTCAATCGCACGTTTGAAATGCAATGAGCGCTCCGCGTGTGATCGTTCTGATGGGTGTCGCCGCAGCTGGTAAGACCACCGTTGGAACGCTTCTCGCCGAGCGGTTGGGCTGGCCGTTTCACGACGCGGATGATTTCCACCCGCCCGCGAACATCGCGAAGATGGCGGGCGGCATCGCGCTGGATGACAGTGACCGGGAGCCTTGGCTGATGAGGCTTAGGAAGGAGGTGATCGATCCGGCGCTTTCCGGAGATCCGGCGGTTCTCGCCTGCTCCGCGCTAAAAGCTTCCTACCGAAAAACCCTCGGCATCGGCGAAGCCGGCATCAATGCTGTATTTCTCGATTGCGATCCCGCTACCCTCACGGGGCGGATGGCGGCGCGGGCGGGGCATTACATGAAACCGGAAATGCTCGCGAGCCAATTGGAGGCGCTGGAAGTCCCCTCGCCTGCCGAGGCGTTTCATGTGACAGCCACATTTTCAGCCGATGAGATCGTTGATCTGATCGTCGATGCCACGCTTCTTCCTTGAGGTTTAAGGTTTGAAATTTAGGGTTTCCTGCGTGTTCCTTGACGTAAAGAATCTCACCACTCGTTTCCACACCCGCAACGGGATCGTCCACGCGGTGGAGGACGTTTCGTTCTCCCTAGAGAAAGGCAAGACGCTGGGAATCGTCGGCGAGTCGGGTTCGGGAAAATCCGTCACCTGCTACTCGCTGCTCGGGCTGCTGCCCATGCCTCCCGGGAGGATTGAACGCGGGACAGCGATGTTCGGCGGCATCGATCTCCTGAAAGCGCCGGAAAAGGAGCTGCTGAAAATCCGAGGCAAGCGGATCTCGATGATTTTCCAGGATCCAATGACCTCGCTGAACCCCTTCATGCGCATCCGCGAGCAGCTCACCGAGCCGTTGGAGCTGCACGAGAACCTGCGCGGTAAAGAGGCTCTCACCCGCGCCATCGACGCGCTCGCCGAGGTGGGCATCCCCAATCCTGAGCAACGGATCAATTCCTACCCCCACGAGTTTTCCGGCGGGATGCGGCAGCGGGTGATGATCGCCATGGCACTCATCACGAAGCCCGAGCTGCTCATTTGCGACGAGCCGACCACCGCTCTCGATGTCACCGTGCAGAAGCAGGTGCTCGATCTCATCCGCGACCGCCAGCGCGACCTTGGCACGGCGGTAATTTTCATCACCCACGATCTCGCGGTGGTCTCGGAAATGTGCGACACGATTAACGTGATGTATGCGGGACGCATCGTGGAGAGTGCCGCGCGTGCTGACCTTTTCAGCAAGCCGCTGCACGCCTACACGCGTTCGCTTTTGAAATCGATTCCCGCAGCCCAGCCAAAGGGTCAGCCGCTCATCACCATCCCCGGCCTACCGCCGAACCTCACCCAGCCGCCCAAAGGCTGCGCCTTCCAGCCCCGCAACCTCATAGGCGACGCGAAACTCTGCCTCACCGATCACGCGCCAGAGCTCGCCGAGATCCTGCCGGGACATTTTGCACAGAATTGCCCGGGCTGCCTGGCGAGCTGAGAACTACTCACGAAAATCATGCGAACCCGGCGCCATATCCACGGCCTAATCCACCTCCTTCCTCTCGCATGTTTCACACTCCCATCCGCCACTGAAAATGAAAGCCCGCCTTTCATTCACGCAATAGCACCCATATCACAGCCTTGAATCTGACTTCTCTGGAACATCCCTTTCAACGGTCTGTCAGTGGCCGAGGGCGGGGTGACGACCGATGTGCTCCTTTCCGATCCGGAGACCGAAAAACGATCCGGGAAATAATGTGGGAAGTGGTGGCGGCGGCGCGGGCGCAGGACATACCGCTCGACGGAGCGCTGCTGGAAACGAACAGCAAACGCACCCGCCCGATGGGAGCTTACCGGCCTTCCACAATGATCGATTTCACGGAAGGTCGCGAGCTGGAACTCGTCCCGATCTGGGAGGAGCCGATGCGCCGTGCGAAGGCCGCAGGCGTGGCTATCCCCGCCTTGGAGAAACTTTTAGGTAACATGAAAGCCCAACTCACGAAAAGAGGCTGACCACGAGGATCATTGCTGTTGCTGTTGCTGCTGGCGTTGCTGTTCCTCTTGTTGACGACGCATCTGCTCCTCCTGCTGGCGACGCATCTGCTCCTCCTGCTGGCGGCGCATTTCCTCCTGTTGCTGGCGGCGCATTTCCTCCTGCTGCTGCTGACGTTGTTCCTCCTGCTGCTGGCGGCGTTGTTCCTCCTGTTGCTGGCGGGCACGCTCCTGCTGCTCCTGTTGCTGGCGTATTTCCTCCTGTTGCTGGCGGGCACGTTCCTGCTGTTCCTGTTGCTGGCGGATTTCCTCCTGCTGTTGGCGGGCACGTTCCTGCTGCTCCTGTTGCTGGCGTATTTCCTCCTGCTGTTGTTGGCGACGGGCTTCTTCGGCCTGATCACGCTCCGGCATCACTGGGCGTTCTGGCTCAGGTTGTTGGGGCTGCTCCGGCGCGGGAGGCTCCGGGGCTACCGGGACTTCAGGCTGCACCGGACGTTCTGGCAATTCTGGTGCAACAGGCTGTAAGGGCTGCTCCGGCGCGGGAGGCTCGGGGGTGACTGGAGGCTCGGGGTTTCCAGGAATTTCCGGTTGCACCGGGCGTTCTGGTATTTCTGGTGCAACAGGTTGCTCGGGAACGGACGGAGGCTGGGCGGGCGGTTCGATCGCGGGCGGCTCTACGACAGGCTTATCAACACCAGGAGGTGGTGTAGGATCAGGACGTTGAGGACGCTCAGGTATGCCGGGGCGCTCAGGACGCTCTGGGTCAGTTATCGGAGCTGGCAAAGTGGGAATCTCCGCGACGGGATCTTGGTTATCACCCGGAATGGTGGGCGGTTCGGGAAGGGTCGGGATCGGATCTCTACCATCAGGTCTTCCGGGGCGACCCGGACGATCGGGGCGGTCGGTAGGCCTGTCCGGAATTTCCGCCACGGGCTGCTCCAGTGGCACCTCGGGAATCGTGCCTGGGATCGTCTCCGGCTGCGGCTTAGTGATAGGGTTGCGCTCCGCTTCCGCTGCTTTCTCCGCTTCCACTGCCTCCCTACGGCTCTGTTCAATCTGATCTATCCGCTCTCTCTCGAAGTTTTCTCGCCCACCCGCATCCACAATAACCTGTTCTGCTTGGCGGATTTCCTCGGCGCGACGGTCACGGAATTCATCGCGCACCTCCGCAGGAAGTTCGTTCGGCCTGTCGATGGTGACATCACCGAGATCCCGATTGACGTTTGCGGGACGCAAGGCCTGGTTCCAGCTTGCATCCATGCGCGGCGCTATGACCTGCAGCTCGTTGCCATGGAAATGCGAGCCAAGCTGGCGGCCACCGCGTCCGAAGTCCGGGTTCAGGTCAGTGCGGAGATGATGGATGGGAAACGGCCTACCGATCCGATCACATACATTGCGATATCCGGGACCACCGACGAAGACCCGGTTGCCCGTGACTTGGTAATAGGTGATGTTCGTGGTGTTGCTGTAAATCACCGTATTCTGCGCGGGAGGCAGGCAGTAAGCTTGGATATTGTTTCCAAAATTCCGGTAGCTTACGAAGGAGAAATTCGAGCTACTGATCCCGAAGCTTACCTCTACCGAGGAATCCCACGCGCGGCCGCGCCATGCGAGCGTTTCGGGCGGCAAGGGCGCCCAGCCAATGTGTCCGCGGCTTTCACGCCATGTCACCCAGGCCGGTGCCCACTCACTGCCGGGCACCCACACCCAGCCAACACCGCGCAACTGCGCCCAACGCCCGTAGTGATAGCAGGCCCAGCCGAAAGGCTCACTGGAAACCCATGTCCAGCCCTGATTCGTGAACGCCCAGCGCCCGCGCGTGTATGGCCTCCATGAAAAATCCCGCACGACCGTGGGCTGATACACATAGCCGTAATTCCTAGTTTTAAACCACGATCCATAAGCTCCAAGAGGCTCATAGAAATTCCGGAAATCCCCCGTCGGCCCGCTGACGAAATCCTTCCGGCTAACGGGCAGCGCCTTGAGCGGCTGTCGTCCGGCCAAGTCCAACTCGCGCTGGCTGAGCTTTCCCTCAAGGCCCGTCAGTTGTCGCTCCTTCTGATCGAGATTTCCCTGCGCTTCGGACATCCTGCGTTCCCGCTCCGCGAGCTCCGCGCTCCGCTTCTCCAGCTCCGCATCTAGCGCAGCCTTGTCCGCGTTTCTCGCCTCCTCCATCGCCATGCGATCCTGCTCGATCAGCGTCCGCTCCCGCTCGATCGCGTCCCTCTCTGTAAGAAGTTTCTGCTCAGCGAGCTCCGACTCAAGCTGCCTCTGCCGCTCCTCTGCCTCCGCCGCCTTTTTTTCAAGCTGGCTGAGCTTCGAGCCCTCTTCGTTGATGGGCTTGTCGCAGGAAATGAGGAAGAGTAATAAACTCGCGACGAATAACGGAAATGTGAGGATTTTCATAAGTATGCCGATCTGGTGGCTGGGGTCTTTGACAAAGATAAGGCGGTTCTGATTCAAAATCCTTTTGTGAAAAAATCACCCTACCGCACATCGATAACAAAGTCGATATGCGCTGGCGCTCCTTCCGCGCCAGCAGCGGGCTTGCGGGAGACTTTCACGCCAAAGGCCCCCTCGATCGCGCGGCGCTCCATTTCGATCGCATGGGGATGCTTGGCATACACTCGAGCCAACGGATGGTGAAACTCGCGGAGAGTGATGACACCCGTCTCAGGATCATGCAAACAGCTGATAAAAAGCCCTTCCTGCGTGCGAATCTTAGCAAAAAGATGCGCCTTGTAGAGCAGGGTCGTGCCTCTGCTCAGTTTCCCTTTCCACTCCTCCTCTCGCTCTTGAAAATGCTGGAAAAGCAACCGGTCAGGGGCGGTCTCGCCAAATGTGCGCTGAATCTGGACGAGGATATCCAGCGTGAAACTTTCCGGGATACCAGGGAAAATACCTTCTGCCTTTTCCGAAAGCCGATAGAAAATCTCCGGCCTGCCGATTTCCGTGCGGGGGATGCGCGATCGCCTCAGGTAGCCGAGCTTGGTGAGATCCTCACAATGCTGCTTCACCGTCATGTAGCTGGAGTCGAGCCGTCGCGACAGCTCGCTCACCGCCAGCCCCCCGGATACCTTCAGCTCGGCAAGCGTGCCGAGCCATTGCGGCTTGAGTAGATCATGGAAAGCAGGGTGAAACATGGGTTTGTCCGGCGGAAACAACCCAGTCATCCTAGCCGGAGGTTTTTCCTTGTCGAGTGGGCACATCGGGCGAGTTATCTAAACACAAAAGAGCAGCGCTCGCGAAAGCATGACCAGAGGACACCCCGAGGATTCGCTCCGCGTTGAAATGGTGCTGCCCTCCGCTCGCATGACGGCTTTGGGCATAATGGTCCGCTAGACTGAGGGATACCAAAATCCGCTCTCGACAGCATGGCCGATGCGCTTCCATTTTTCCCTCACCATGTCTTCACCCAGCCCTTTTTCCGTCCGCAAAGACAAAGCTCATATCGAGGAGTCCGGCGAGTTCGCGCCCAAGTTCGATGCCGACGGACTGATCCCCGCGATAGCCATTGATTCCGTCACCAGTGAGCCGCTGATGCTCGCCTACATGAACGCCGAATCGCTGCGGCTGTCCTTGGAATACGGCGAGGCGGTCTATTGGTCTCGCTCGCGTTCGGAAATTTGGCACAAGGGGAAAACTTCCGGCCACACCCAGAAAATCGTCGAGATACGAACCGACTGCGACCAGGACGCGCTCGTCATCGTGGTCGCACAGATCGGCGCGGGTGCCTGCCACACCGGCCGCAACTCCTGTTTCTACCGCAAAGTCATCCCCGGAACTCCCGCCGCGCTCGCTTTCACCCAGTCGGATCTATCGTTCGATCCCTCCTCCGTGTATGGGAAAAAGACCACGTAAACACCCTCGAAAAAATCTCAGCATTTCAGCTTTTCAGTATTTCAGCGTTTATTTCCCAAATTTCACCCTTGCAAAAGGAGTGGGAAAGCCCTAACCGTCTCGCCCCCTGTTTGCCTTTATGGCATCTCGAGGGTCTCATACACACTTTCCACTACCACTACCAAGACCATGGACATCATCAAAAAAATCGAGCAGGAGCAACTCAAGGAGGATGTTGCGTCATTCAACGTCGGAGACACCGTCAAGGTGCACTGCCGGGTGGTCGAGGGCGGCAAGGAGCGCGTCCAGATCTTCGCAGGTCTCGTGATTGCCAAGGGAGGCTCCGGCATTAATTCCGCTTTCACTGTCCGTAAAATCTCCTACGGCGAGGGCGTCGAGCGCGTTTTCCCGCTGCACACCCCGCGTATCGCCAAAATCGAGGTCACCAACAAAGGCAAAGTCCGCCGCGCCAAGCTCCATTACCTCCGCGACCGGGTCGGCAAGCGCGCCCTTCTCGTCAAGAGCGCCAGCTGATCCTTCGGCGCGTTACCGTTTCCAAAAACCCCACCGGCGTGAATCCGGCGGGGTTTTTTCTTTGTTGCCTTGCCCGTTCGCCGCCGCTGCCTAGATTCGCTCACATCCAACCATGCGAATCCCGATCCTAGCTGTGATCCCACTCTGCCTGCTCACCCTCGTCCTGTTATGGTGGATGGGCACGCGCGACATGGATTTCCTAACCCCGCCGTCCGAAGCGACGCTCAGCCAGATCCGCGCCGAAGCCCTTGCCTCCCTGCCGGCCTCACGCCTGGAGGACGATGCGATCTCCATCAAAGTCCCGCCGCCTGATGACGCGGACACCCTTCCGGATCTCACCGCCCTGCTTGATCCCGTCGATCTCGGCGACATCAAATCCGCTCCCGTATTGGACACCTACTCGGATCGGGCGCCGGAGGGTTCCGCAAAACTCCTCGCTCTCGCTGCCGCCCTCGAACAGGCAGCCGCTTTCCAGCGCGCGCTCCTCGCCTATGAGCGGGTTCTCGATCTCGCGGAATCCGATCCCGAGCAAATCCAATCCGCCATCTCAGCGATCCACCGGCTCAAGCCCAAGCTGCCCGATTGGAACACCGATCCCGATGTAGCGGCACAGGTCGTCATCCATATCGGCACCGGCGGGAGGTTTTCCGAAATCCTGCCTGCCATCATGGCAAACATGACACGCGATCTCAATACCGCCTCCTCCGGCATCGTCAGGTTCTCCCATGAACTCCACATCGGCCGCACGCTTCAGAGCACAGATACTCCCACGCCCGTCGCCCTGTGGATCACCGGACCCGGCGTTGATGCGTCATCCACGGATGTTCTCTCCTTCACCACCGATGATACGGAAACCCTCAGCAATGACCTCCTGAAAACCACGTTCAACCTTGTCCGCGGCCACCTCTCCAAAACTACCTCCTACAACCCCGCTCCCGAGGCGCTGGACGATCCGCTGAGGGCATTGGAGTCGCACATCACCCGCCTGCTATGGAACGAGTTTAGCAAGACACTGAGCCCAAAACCTTAGAAAAAAAAGTAGCGCTCAAAGTGGATTCTATCACCCAAGCCACACTCGGAGCCGCCGTCGGCGAAGCGCTCCTCGGAAAAAAGCTCGGCAACCGCGCCGTCGCATGGGGACTGCTGTTTGGCACCCTTCCCGATCTTGATGTGATTTTCTCCCCGTTCCTCGACAACGCCCGGCAACTCGAATTCCACCGCGGAGCGAGCCATTCACTGCTGCTTATGGTCATCGCCTCGCTCGCACTGGCCAAGCCGCTGGCAAAGCTCTGGATAAAGGAAAAGATATCCCCCACCCGCGCGGGCTGGTTCGTCTTCCTCGTATGGTCAACCCACGTTCTCATCGACTGCTTCACCGTCTATGGCACCTCCGTCCTCTGGCCGTTTTCCGATACGCGCCTGGCTTTCAATAACCTCTTCATCATCGATCCGCTCTACACCTTGCCGCTGCTCGTCGCTCTCGTATGGCTCTGTTTTTGCCGCGCCAAAAAGCTCCAGAAAAAACGCACCCGCCTGCTGGCATGGGGACTAGGAATCAGCTCAGGATACGTCGCCCTTACCTTCGGTTTGAAATTTTTGATATCCTCCACCTTCGATGCCGACCTCGCCCGCCGCGCAGTCACTTACGAACGCCGCATGGAGGCACCCACCGCGTTCAATACCCTCCTTTGGCGCTCCGTCGTGGATCGCGGCGACGAACTCTGGGTCGGTTACCGCTCCGTTTTCGAAAGCCCCTCCGCTCCTGTTCGCTGGACGATCTACCCGCGCCGCGCCGAATCTCTCGCGGGTCTGGAAAAGGAACGGGAGGTCGCGACCATTAAATGGTTCTCGCGCGGCTGGTGGATCGCCCGCCCCCACGCCGAGGGCGTCTGGATCGCCGACATGCGCTTTGGCGAAACCCGCACCTACGAAGACAAGCCCGGCATGGTCGATTCCCGCATCATGTTCTCCTGGTCTTTCCTACCCGGCGGGGAAGGCGACCGGCTCCGTCCCGAACGCCCCAATGTCCGCAATGCCAAGGAATCCCTGAAACGCATCGCCCGCCGCATCTTCACGCGGGAGGGCTGGGAAGCGAACCCTCGCCTCGCCGGCGTCCCAGGCACCTTGCCCGAGTTCCTGCCCGTGGCGGAGTGATTCCGGCGGCGTTGTCAGCAGCGTGAAACATGTTACACATAAGCCATGAAAACGATCACCGTGAG
>CAMBTF010000045.1 GCA_945870545.1 Akkermansia muciniphila | reverse complement strand
CGTGTCATGGTGAACCGCATCTGGGAATGGCATTTCGGAAAAGGCCTTGTGCCTTCTTCGAATGATTTCGGCTCTCGTGGTGAAAAACCCACGCATCCCGAGCTGCTCGACTGGCTCGCGGCGAAGTTCGTCGAGAGCGACTTCAGCGTGAAGGCCATGCACCGCCTCATTTTGAGCAGCGCCGCCTATCAACGCGCCAGCGCCGCACCCGCCGCCGCAGATCCCGGAAACAAGTTGCTTGCCCAATTCACACGCCGCCGCCTCAACGCCGAGGAGATGCGCGACAGCCTGCTCACCGCCTCCGGCCAGCTCGATCCCACACCCGCCGAGGCGCATCCTTTTCCCGCCGAGGCGACCTGGAAGTTCACCCAGCACTATCCCTTCAACGCGGTCTATAACACGAACAAGCGCAGCGCCTACCTCATGGTGCAGCGCCAGCGGCGGCATCCCTTCCTCTCGCTCTTCGACGGAGCCGACCCAAACGCCTCGACCGCTGCCCGTCAGACCAGCACCGTGCCCACGCAGGCGCTTTACTTCATCAACGATCCCTTCTTCCACGGGCAAGCGGAAGCCCTCGCGAAAAAGCTCACGTCACTGCCCGACGACGACACCCGCATCACCGAAGCCTGGCGCGTCCTTTTCCAGCGCAAACCGACCGCCGCCGAAACGCAGCGAACCATTACCTTCCTCGCCAGCTATCCCGCAGACACCGCCGACCAATGGGCTGCACAAGTGCGCGTGCTCATGGCTAGCAATGAATTCCTTCACCTTGACTGACATGAACACATCCCACATCTCACGCCGCCACTTCCTCCACTCCGCTGCAGCAGGCTCGCTACTGTTCCCGGGCATCGTGCAGCAACTCCTCGCCGACAGCGCGGACCCGCTCGCGCCGAAGGCTCCGCATTTTCCGGCGAAGGCGAAAAACGTGATCTTCCTCTTCATGTCCGGTGGCGTGTCGCAGGTGGACACCTTTGATCCGAAGCCCGAGCTGGTGAAAGGCCACGGCAAGGAGATCAAGGTCGACCATCCCGAGATCAATGGTCGCCCCGGCTACGAGCGCATCTTTTTGAAGCGACCGCAGTGGGACTTCGCAAAGCACGGGCAGTGCGGCACGGAGGTCAGCGGGCTGTTTCCGCACATGGCGACCTGTGTGGACGACATCGCGCTGATCCGCTCGATGCACACCTCGCACTCGAATCATTACAACGCCGTTCTCGGCATGCACACGGGCTCGTTCGCGCAGTCGCGGCCGAGCATGGGTTCGTGGGTGACTTACGGCCTTGGGACGCTCAACCGAAACCTCCCCGGCTTCGTCGTCATCGCGCCGAAGCAGACCTATGCGGGCACGCAGGTCTTCGCGAGCGACTTCCTGCCGGGTGCCTATCAGGGCACCCTCGTCGTGCCGGGAGCGGAACCCATCGCAAATGTTGCGCCGCGTTTGCCGGCAAACCGCCAGCAACTCGAACTCGCCGCGTTGCGCGAGGTGAACGAGGAACACCTCGCCACGCGTGCCGACGATCCGCTTCTCACCGCGCGAATACAGACCTTCGAGAACGCGTTTGGCATGCAAATGGCCGTGCCGGACGCGTTTGATCTGAAACAGGAATCCGACGCCACTCTCGCCAGCTATGGCCTTCAGCGGGGCCAGACCACCGGCTTCGGCTGGCAATGCCTCGCCGCCCGTCGTCTCGTCGAGCGCGGCGTGCGCTTCGTGGAACTCATCGACACCGGATCCTCAAACAACTGGGACGCGCACGGCGACATGATGGAGCACGCGCCGCTCGCGAAGAACGTCGATCAACCCATCGCCGCGCTGCTGCGGGATCTCAAACAACGCGGCATGATGGACGACACGCTCGTCGTCTGGACCACCGAGTTCGGCCGCACTCCGTTCAACAACACCGCCGACGCGAAGGGCCGCGAGCACCACCCGTGGGCCTTCAGTTCCTGGCTTGCGGGTGCAGGCGTAAAGCGCGGCATCGTCCACGGCGCCACCGACGAGATCGGCCTCCGCGCCGCAGAGAACCCCGTGCATGTCCGCGATTTCCACGCCACCATCCTGCACCTCATGGGTTTCGATCATCACCACCTCAGCTACCGCCACGCCGGACTGGATTTCCGCCTCACCGGTGTCGAGGAGAGTCACGTCGTGAAAGAAGTGCTGGCGTAAAAAGGCTAATCCTTGCCATCCTGGTCGTCATAAACCTCCACCACGTCTTTGCGGTGGAGACAAGGCCCAACGTCTTCTTCTTTGTCTTCGATAATCCTAGAATCCGCAGTTGGAAAGAGGATGAGAGGCGCAAGTGGGGTCAAGTAACGGCTGATGAGGTGGTTTGGGTGGGGTCAAATAGCAGCCACGGAGGAGCTTTGCCCATGCTCAAGCTCAACTGCGGCGCAGTTCGGCCCAGCCACTCTTCAAGCCGCTGGTAGGCTTGCTTCAGGAAGCTGGCGAACTTGCTTCCAACCGCCAGTTTGACGATTTTTCGCCGTCCACTCAGCACCATCTCTGGGGTCAGTCCCCGCAGTTGCACAAAGTATGCTTGGCAATTCGATAGATTCGAGTTGTCTTAGGGCATGGCAAGACCACGACGTTTCCAGTATCCGGGTGCGCTATACCACGTTATGGCTCGTGGTGACGGCGGGAAGACCGTGTTTGAGACCAATGACGACCACTTGGTTTTTCTGAACCGGTTGGGAGAAACCTGCGCCAGTTGCGGTTGGCGGGTGCATGCCTGGGTGCTCATGGGCAATCACTTTCATCTGTTGATCGAGACTCCGCGGCCCAATTTGGTCGCTGGAATGAAGTGGCTGTTGGGCACGTTCAGTCAGGGGTGGAACCGGGCGAGGCTGCGGCAGGGGCATGTGTTTCAGGGGCGCTACAAATCCGTGCCGCTCAATAGTAGCGATGCGGACCCTTATTATTTTCGGATTGTGGCGGATTATATTCATCTCAATCCGGCAAGGGCGGGACTCGCAGGCTGCCGCGCAGGCAAGTTGGCGAGCTATCGGTGGAGCAGTCTGGTTTCGTATGCGGGCGGCAAAGTGCCGCCGTGGTTGGAGATGGAGCGAGTGCTCAATTCCTTTGAACTCGCCAAGGACGGGCGCGGGCGGCGGGCCTACGTGGCATGGCTTGAGGCACGGGCGACTAACGACAACGGCAACATTGACTCGGTGGCGCAGGAATCCTTGCGCCGGGGTTGGTATCTCGGTGAGGAAACCTTTCGTGATCGCCTGCTGTCGCTGGTGGACAAGGCAAAAGGAATCAAGATGCGAGTGAGCAGAAAAGCGGATGATCTTGAGAAAGATTACAGCGAAAAGGATGCCGAGCAGATCATTCAGCGGTGCGGGCCGGAGTTGGGCTTGCCGACGAGTGAGAAAGAATTGGGCCACCTCAGAAAAGGAGACGAACGCAAAGCGTTGATGGCCGCGCTGATCCGCTGCCGGTCTGCGGCAAGCACCGAATGGATTGCCAAGAGACTGCAAATGGGCCACCCTGGCTCGGTGAGTCGGCAAGTAGGCATCGTCAAGAAAGATAAAAAACTACGAAAAAAACTCAATGATCTTGAAAAAATGTTCCACTGCGGGGACTGACCCCACCCCCGGAGACGGGGACTGACCCCAGAGATGGACAGCCTCACAGAACCCATGAAACTATTGTTCGTTGCCGATCTTCATTACACCCTGAAGCAGTACGACTGGCTTATTACAAACGCCTCCGGTTTCGATGCCGTTTTAATCGGCGGTGATCTCCTGGATCTGGCCTCGGCGCTCGATCTCGAAACCCAGATCGTGGTGATTGAAAAATATCTCGAACGGCTTTCCCGCGATGTGCCTCTGCTCGTCAGCTCCGGCAACCACGACGGCGACGGCCGCAATGCTGCGAGCGAGTCGATCTGTGGCTGGTTGCGGGAGGCGAAAGAAGGGCGGCTTTATGTGGATGGCGACAGTGTGGAACTGGGGACGACATTGATCACCATCTGTCCGTGGTGGGACGGGCCTGAAACACGCGACGAAGTGGAGAAACTCATCGTCCGCGATGCCGCCCGGACAAAAGACAAGTGGATTTGGGTGCATCACGCGCCACCAGCCGGCTCACCGGTCTGTTGGTCGGGTCGCCAGTCTGTGGGTGATGAAATTCTCACTGATTGGATCCAGCGCTTTTCCCCGGATTTCGTGCTCTCGGGACACATACACAACGCGCCGTTCTATAGCGATGGCTCATGGATCGACCGCCTCGGAAATACCTGGGTCTTCAACGTTGGTCGACAGATCGGCCCGCAACCGACCTTTGTCATTCTGGACTTCGAGGCGATGACCGCGCGGTGGATTGCGACGGATGATGACGTGACGCGCGACCTTACTTCACCGGCCGCTGCTTTGTCCGATTCATGAGTGTTTCCAGCACTTCGTCCACCATGCCGAGGTGGTCGTGCCCCTCGTATTGCCGCTTCACATCGATGAGGTATTTGTTGAGCGAGTCGAGCCTGCGCGCCAAGAGCTCGGCTACGTAAAGTGCTGTCTGCGGATGGGCGATGAGAAACGCGAGCGGATCTCTGATCACCGTGAAAACTGCAGATTCCTGCGCGCGCACGGTCGCCGTGGCCGGGCCGTCGAGCAATGCTGACATTTCGCCGAAAACCACTCCCGCTTCACTCGCCTTGGCGATACGGACGTCATCGCGAAGGATTTCGACGCTGCCGGAAACGAGCACCAATAGCTCACCGGTTCGTGCGCCCTGTTCAATCACCACCTCGCCACCGGCAAAGCGCCGTGACTCATGTCCGTCTATGTGATCGAGAAATGGTGACATACGCGCAACCGCATAACCGTCTGTCTCCGCCGCGTAAATGCAAAAGTCCAACCCCCTTTTCCCCGCCTCAGGTCCGGCCACCGACTCTTTCAACGGCCTTCACGCAAAAAGCAAAATCCTAGCAGCTAAAACGAACGAGTTCGTTGGCGCGCTCATCTTTCCACCAAGCGCCGCTTCCACGCCATGAAACAAGCTCTCGCCCTGCTGCCTCTCACCGTATAACTTACGTGTGATGAAACGCCTGCCCACCATCGTCGTCCTCTGGTTCACCGCAGTTTTCGCCGCCTGTGCGGCTGAAACGCTGACTTACAAAAATGTTGCTGGAACTCCGCGCACATTGCTGGTGGACAAGCCGGCCGGGTGGAAGGCGACCGACCAGCGTCCGGCGATTGTCCTCTTCTTTGGCGGCGGCTGGGTCGGGGGCTCGGTGAAACAGTTCGAGCGGCACAGCACTTACCTGGCCTCGCGTGGCATGGTTGGCATCCGGGCGGACTACCGGGTCATTCCGAAAGGGGATAAAGGCCCGCCGGTGATGTGTGTCGCGGATGCCAAATCCGCCATGCGTTATGTCTATTCGCATGCTGCGGAACTCGGCGTTGATCCCCAAAGGATCGCCGCGGGTGGTGGCTCGGCGGGAGGGCACTTGGCCGCGTTCGCGGGCCTGGTCGATGGGCAGGACGATCCTCAGGACGATCTCAAGATTCCCTGTAAACCGAAGGCGCTCGTGCTCTTCAACCCCGTTTTCGACAACGGTCCTGGGCAATGGGGACACGAGCGTGTCGGCAAGCGCTACCATGAATTCTCACCGGCCCACAACGTGGTCAAGGGAGCGCCGCCCACGATTCTATTTCTGGGAGACAAGGATGATCTGATCCCGGTGAGCGTGGTGACGGACTTCGAAGCGAAAATGAAACAGATCGGCTCGCGCTGTGAGGTCCATCTCTATCCGGGTGCCGGCCATGGCTTTTTCAACAAGCCTAACTACTACACGCAGACGATGATCGAAGCCGACAAGTTCCTTGCCTCCCTCGGGTGGATCAAGGGGGAACCCACACTCGCCCTGGTCAAGTGAGCGCTCTTGGAAAAATCGCGGCCGCCAGCGTGGCGGTCATTCAGTTGGCGGGTTCCTCTCTGAAGTCCCCGCAGTTGCACAAAGTAAACATGAATCCACGCGCCAACCAATGGCATTGGCTATGCCAACCCATTTTTAGATGAAATCCATGCAGGTTGATGGCTTCGCCACCCTAGGGTCAATTCGCTGCGCTCCTGTCTATCCCCTTCGGGTATTCTCGGCTACGAAATTCCTTTTCCAGCCCCCAAAAGGCTATCTGTTAGCATTTTTGCTATCTATCATTCGCATGGTTAGGCTTCCCAAGACGTCGTTCAGCCCATCGCGCAGTATCCATGCCTTTTCGCGTGTCAATTTCTCGGCGCGGGCGGATTCCAAGGTTCGGGCGATGTGCAGGCGGTCATTTCCGGAGACCCCTTCCATGAGCACCAGGGCTTCGCAGGTAACTTCATAGATTGCGGCGCACGAGTCCGTTTCACCCTCATTGAATAGAGGCACTCCGCGTTTGATCGCGAGTTCGATGACTTTCGCAGCTTTTTGGGTAGGTGTCTCGGCAGCGGACGGCAACAAGACACTATCGATCACGTGAATCACGCCGTTGGTGGTCTTGATGTCGGCATTGATAAGGTTGGATTGGCCAATCTTCACGCGACCGTTCTCGAAACGGATATCGACTTTGGATCCCTCCAGCGTCGTGCCCTGGCCTAAGCCAATCGCCTTTGCCAGCGGGATCTCGCCGGCCACCACGTGGTAAGTGAGGATGGCAATGAGCTTGGCCTTGTTTTCGGGCTTTAGCAGGTTCTCGACGGTTCCTGCAGGGAGTTTCGCGAACGCCTCATCGGTGGGGGCGAACACGGTGAATGGGCCTTCGCCTTTCAACGTGTCCACGAGACCGGCGGCGGTGAGGGCGGCGGCCAGCGTCTTGAACGAACCGGCGGAGACGGCGGTATCGACGATGTCCTTGGTGGGCGCAGCCTGGGCATGGAGCGGGGCTGCGGAAATGGCGGTGAGTCCGAGGACAAAGGCGATGGATCTGAACAATGGTTTCATGATGTTTCTGGTTTGGTTTGGTTGAATAAGCGATGAGCGGCACTTAGATTTACCGGCTACACACATAGGCTTTCGACCGCATGGTGCGAATGGATTCAAAAAAATGACAAATTTTCAGCCAAGGGAGTTGAAACCCGTTGGTGATGGCTAGAGCGCCCCAAAGGTGAGAGGATCGGGATTTCGACGAAGCGAACCCGCCGTTTCAGAAATCCAGGTAGATTTCTGTGCGACGGTTGGCGCGGCGACCGTCGGGATTGTCCTCGCCGGTTTCTGTGACGTTGGGGCGACGAGGCTGGGAGGCGCCCTTGGCGACGGTGACGATCTGCGCTTCGGGCACTCCGGCGGCGGCTAGGAAATCGCGAACGGTATCGGCGCGGTTGGCGGAAAGGCGGTCGTTGTATTCCTCTGTGCCGAGGGCATCAGTATGGCCACTGAGGTTGATCTTTTTATTGGGATCACTTTTGAGCATGGCGGCTACGATTTCGAGCTGGCGGCGGGTGCGGTCGCTCATGGCATCCTCGTCGAAGCCGAAGTAGAGGGCGAGGGTTTCGCCGCCGGCGGGGTTTTTGACGAAAGGGGAGTAATAGACATCGCCGCCCGCGATGCGGTCCGCGTAATCGGCGAGGAGGCCGTCGAGATTGATCTCCGCGACGAGCCAGGAAGCGGGAGCGGGGGGCTGGCGGAGGCTGAGGGCGAATTCGGCGTTCTGTGTCCCGTTTGCGGCGACCACGTTGGCGAGGTATCCGACCGTGTTGCCGCGGGTGAACATGGCGCGGAGAGGTTTTGCGGCGCGCATGCGATATTGTCCTTCTTCAAAAAGAATGCAGAGCGCCGCGATTTTCGCGTCGGAGACTGTGGCAGAGTCCACGAAATCGCGGGCGAACTCGAAGTCCTGCCTGAGGACGGCTTGGAGGAAGGCATCGGCGACACCCAGAGAATCGGCGAGGAGCGCCTTAGGGACGGGTTCACCGGGGGCGGGCGGCAGGGTAAGTTTCTCGATCATCCACTTGCCGCCCTCGTTGCGTAGATCAAAGAAGATGCGGTCTCGGCCGGGTTCGCGTTCGTCTAGCTCCAGCGCCCAGCGGGCGAGGCGGTTGAGTTCCAGCTCGCCGACTTCACGAACACCGCCCGGATTGCGGACGCGGAACGAGCCATTTTGTGCAAGCGCGGTAAGTTTGGCGAGGACCTCCGCGTCGAGAGCCTGTTTCCCGATGAGCTGAGAAGCGGCGTTCATATCCCTTTTTTCAAGAGCTGCGCCGATGCGGGCTAGGAGTTCTGTGGGATCTACGGATTTGATGCCCACGCCTAGATCCTTTAGAATCTCTTCCGTGGTTTGAGGAGGCATCGGTTCGTCGAGGGTTTTTATGGGTTCGGGTTTTACCGTGTTTACCGCCGGTGCCTTTTCGTTGGACGCGGGGCTGGCGGTTTTATCGGCGCTTGGCCGCATCACAAGGAGCGCGAGAGCGGCGGCAGCGAGGAGCGCGGCGATTCCTAGGAAAATGTATGGGATCGTGTTTTGACGCATAAGGTGGAATTTTTTAGCTGAAATATGAAACTTTAGATGATCCTTACGAATGGCCGCGTGACTTTTGTGCGAGTAAAATCAAGGGTTGGGAAGATCGATGCGGAGAGGCTTGCCGAAACGCAGGATGCTGAGGGAGGTGGATCGGGCAGCGACGGATGCCATGAGGTGAAAATAAAACTCATTGGAGTTAGAGATTCGGAGGTTATTTAGGCCGACGATGAGATCGCCGGGCTGCAGAATATTGGCTGCTGAACCTGTGGAGAGGATTGCTGTGACAAGAACACCTGCATTTCCAAGAGCGCGTTCCGCCTCGGTGAGATCGCGCACTTCCACACCGACGCTGCGAAGGATTTCAATTTTATCCTTGGTCTTTTGATCTACGGGGATTTCCGAGTAAATGGGAGCGGTGGTTGCTTCCGTGATGATCGCTACCAATTCTATGGTTTCGCCTTTTCTCCAGACACCTATTTTGACTTTTTTTCCAATTTCGGACCGCTGCACAAGGGAGATGAGATGAGCCGTGTCCTTCACGGTTTGAGTGTTGTATGAGATAATGATGTCACCGGGCCTGAGACCTGCGAGCTCGGCGGGTGCACCGGGCGTAGTGGCCAAGACAGCGCTGCCCATACTTTCTGCATAGCCGAGCTCAAGGCTTACGGCGGCATCGAGATCGCGCATCTGCACCCCTAGGTATCCACGGATGGGACGGCCGCGTGTGACGATTTGCTCGAGCGCTTCGCGCACGTCATTGGAGGGTATGGAGAAGCCTACGCCCTGGAAGCTCGGGTTGTTGCGATCGGCGCTGATGATGGC
>CAMBTF010000044.1 GCA_945870545.1 Akkermansia muciniphila | reverse complement strand
GCGGCACGTCGCGAGTAGCTAGGATCATCGGCGAGGAGTTTGCCGTAGTGGCGGAGGTGGGAGCCGCAGCCGCCGGCGTTGGAGATGATGGCGTCGAAGTTTTCCGGAGGAAACAGATCGATGAGGCGTCGGGCGTTGTCGCGGGCGAGTTCGGTTTCGCCGTTGTGGGAGTGGATGGAGCCGCAGCAGGGTTGCACGGGGGGTGTGTGGACTTCGCATCCGTTGGCGAGCAGGACGTCGGCGGTGTCGCGGTTGATCTGGGCGTATGCGAGATCCTGGATGCAGCCGGTCAGAAGGGCGATTTTTTTGATGACAGGATTGCTTGGTGATTCGAGGGGAGCAATGAGTTCGTTGGAAAATTTCTGGGAAATGCGGGGTGCGCTCGGCTCCAAGCGGCGGAGATCCGCGGGCAGGAGCCGGGTGAGGCGGAGTTTGCGGACAAGGGTTTCAGCTCCGGATGTCTGGTAGAAGCGGAGTGTTTTTCCGAAGGCGCGGAGGAGGCGGGGGCGGGTGAAAAGGAGATCGAGGGTGAGGTAGCGGTAGAGGGAGCGTTTCGGGGAAGAGTTGAGGCCGGAGGTTTCGATTTCGGCGCGGGCGTGTTCGAAGAGGGATGCGTAATCAACCCCGGCGGGGCAGGCTGTCTGGCAGGCGAGGCAACCGAGGCAGTAGGACATTTCCTCGGCGAAGCTTGTGGTGATCGGCAGGTCGCCCACGGCGACGGCTTTGATGAGGGAGATGCGGCCGCGGGGGGAATTCCGTTCGCGTTTGGTGGTGTCGTAGGTGGGGCAGGTAGGCAGGCACATGCCGCAGTGGATGCACTGTGAGGCGAGGTCGGGGATGCTGACTAGCGCGGGCATGAAACTTTAAATCTTAAACTCTAAACCTCAAAGGAGAGAAGATGCTTATGGGAAGATTTTGCCGGGGTTGAGGAGGTTGTGGGGATCCAGGGTTTGTTTAAGCTGGCGCATAAGGTCGAGGGAGGATGCGTCGAGTTGTTGGGGAAGCCATTGTTTTTTTGCGAGGCCGATGCCGTGTTCTCCGGTGATGGTGCCGCCGAGGGAGAGGGTTTTGGTGACGATGAGGTCGAGGGCTTGGTGGACTTTCGACATCTCTGCTTGGTCGCGTTCGTCGGTTAGGAAAGTGGGGTGGAGGTTGCCATCGCCCATGTGGCCGAAGGTGCCGATGGTGAGGTTGAGATCGGCGGCGGTTTTGGCGATGAAGCTGACCATTTCTGCGAGGTGGGAGCGGGGGACGGTGACGTCTTCAAGGATGGTGGTGGGGCGGACGCGGGCGAGGGCGGAGAAGGCGCTACGGCGGGCGGTGGCGAGGCGGAGGGCTTCGGCATCGGTGGAGGCGGTGGTGACTTCAATCGCTCCGTTTTGGAGCGCGATGGCAGCCATTTTTTCGGCTTCGTCGGCGACGGCGGCGGGGTGGCCGTCGGTTTCCATGAGGAGGAGGGCGGCGCAATCGGTGGGCAGGCCTATCTTCGTGTAGTCCTCGACGCAGCGGATGGTCATTTGGTCGAGAAACTCGAGGGTGCAGGGGATGATGCGGGCGGCGATGATGGCGGAGACGGTTTGCGCGGCGCTCTCCATGCTGGGAAAAGTGGCGAGCATGGTGCGGCGGGCGGCGGGGCGGGGGAGGAGTTTGAGTAATACCTCGGTGATGATGCCGAGGGTGCCTTCGGAGCCGATGAAAAGGTCTTTCATGGAGTAGCCGGCGACGTCCTTGACGCAGGCGTTCCCGAATGTGGCAATGTTGCCATTTGGGAGGACTACGGTGAGAGCCATTACGTAATCGCGGGTGACTCCGTATTTAAGCCCGCGGAGGCCGCCGGAGTTTTCCGCGACGTTTCCTCCGATGGTGGAGATTTTCATGGAGCCGGGATCGGGCGGGTAGAAGAGGCCGTGAGTGGCGGCGGCGGCATCGATGTCTGCGGTGATGGCACCGGACTGTGCGCGGAGTGTGAGGTTCGCAGGATCGACGGAGATGATGTCCGACATGTGGACGAGGCAGAGGACGATGGCGCCTTCCGAGGGGACGCTGCCGCCGGAGAGGCCGGTGCCGGAGCCGCGGGTGATGACGGGGGTATTGGTTTCGTGTGCGAGTTTTACGCAGGCGGAAATTTGCTCGGTAGTTCTTGGGAAAGCGACAGCGAGGGGGAGTTGGTGGAAAGTGGCGGTGCCGTCGAAGGAGTAGGGGATAAGATCCTCCTTTTCTGTTAGGAGGTTTTCTTTTCCTAGGAGGGTGGTGAGTTTTTCGAGCATTTAGAAAGTGCCGATTGAGAAGTGGAAGACTTTGTTGAATTACCCCGGGACGGGGTTTGCACGGCCTGCGCCGGGACGGCGCAGCTACGCGTGGACGATTTCCATGAGTTGCTGAGTGATTTTTTTGGGGTCGGGATGTTGGATGACATTGCGGCCGTAAACGATGCCGGAGGCACCTTGGGCGATGAGGTCGCGGGTGCGGCGGAGGATTTCCTCGTCGGAAACGCGGCCACCGCCCCGTACGAGAACGGGGATGCCGGATGCGATTTCGATGACCTTGTGGTATTGAGAAACGTCGTCAGTGGGATCGGCTTTGATGATGTCAGCTCCCAGTTCTACGGCCTGGCGGACGAGGTGAGTGATTTTCGTGAGGTCGCCATCGACCATGTATCCGCCGGCTTCGGCATTGGGGCGGAAAACGAGGGGCTCGACCATCATGGGCATGCCGTAGTAATCGGCCTCGGGCTTGAGGCGGAGGATATTATCGACGCACTGGGCGTGGACTTCGGGTGCGCCGGGGATATGGAAAAGGTTCACGCACACGCATGTGGCATCGAAGCGGACGGCCTGAAGCATGGCCTGGTCGATCATTTTGCTGAAACTCGTGGTCAGCAATTCCTTGCCATAGACGTTGGCGACATCGGTGCGGAGGATAAGGGCGGGCTTCTGCTTTCCCGGTATGGATTGGAGGTGGCGAGCCTGGCCGACGGTGAGCTGGATCGCGTCCGGGCCGGCATCGACGAGGGTTTTCACGACGTCCGCCATGTTTTCAATTCCCTGTAGAAAACCGGCTTGATTGAAAAAGCCGTGATCGACGGCGACGTCGAAGCAGCGGTTTGAGGTTGGGTTGAAGAGGCGGTTGAGGCGGGCTTGTTTCATGGAGTGGCTAGTGAGCGGTGAGCAGAGGAAGACGGGGCTATTGTTGATCAGACGCCCATGAGGTGTTTGAGGATGTAGAGTTCCAAGGACTCGTAGTCGCGGGCATCGCGATATTGTTGAATGAGGTTTGTGTCTAGGTTGCGGGATTTCTCGACGAGGTGAAGGAAGATTTCGCGCGAGTTTTTAAGGTGATCGGTTACGGGGGTGCCGCGCTGGGTGCGGATGGCTTTGACGTCGAGGCCAATGAAGCCGTCGTAGTTGGATTCCTCAAGGATGCGGACTTGGTTGAAGGCGGCGCGGAGGTTGACTGATCCGAAGTTTTTGTCTTGGTCGTATTTGAGGCCGTTTTGGTCGTTGAGGTGGACGGAGGCGAGCTTGTTATGAGCGAGGGCGAAAGCCATCTCGTCGCTGGCATCAAGACCAGCGAGCATGGCGTGGGCGGATTCAATGAGACCCTTGACGCGCGAGTGGTCGGCGGAGGCGTAGGAGAGAGCGATGGTGTGGCCGATCGTGGGGACGTAGGCTTGGTCGGTGGGTTCGTTGGGCTTGGGCTCGATCCAAATTTCGATGGTTTTGTCGTAGCTGAGGATGTTATTGATGGTTTCGAGGATGCGCTGGTAGGCGAGTTTGGCGTCCTTGGCTTCGCGGATGTAGCTGCCTTCGCGGGCGAGCCAGAGGACAATCGCCTTGGAGCCGATGGTGTTGGCGATGTCGATGGTTTTCTTGGTGCGGTCCCAAGCGTATTGGCGGTCGGTGGCGCTGTTTGAGGTGTAACCTCCATCGACAGTTTGATCGGCGAACCAGAGGCGGGGGGCGACGAATTCTGGGGTGAGGCCATGGTTCCCGAGGACGGTTTTGATTTCGGAGGCCTTGCGTGAAATCTGATCGGGGGAGAGGGAGTCGATATTTGGGACGACGTCGTCATCGTGGAACTGGACGCCTTCGAAGCCTAGGGGGCGGTAGAGGGCGTATTTTTCCTCGTGGGGGAAGGCGGGGCGGACCTCAGGGCCGAAGGGATCGGAGCCTTCGCTGATGTTCCATGGGCCGAATGAGAAGCGGTAGTTGGTATTGGACATGTGGGGAGGATGGAGAGGGACGGGATGAAGAGATACCACTATGGTGCTGATAATGGAGACTATTGTGTCGGATTCACATCGCCCAGAACCCATGCGGTGTCATGGCTTCAGTCCATCCGCGTCCTCCAACGATTCGCAAAACTGATGGAGAACCGATAAATTTCCCTTTCTGTTACGTAGGATATGCCGTGTGATATGCCTTTCTTCTGGACTGCCGCAGATACGCTTGTTACGAAACCGACCGTATGAATAAACACAGTTTTCTACTACCTCTCGCCCTCGGTATCTTGGCATCCTCCGCGATGGCCGATGACGGGTTTGTTTCCATCTTCAACGGTAAGGATCTCACTGGCTGGAAATCGAACGAGGAGAAGCCGGGTTCCTTCACGGTGGTGGACGGCGCGATCAAGGTGAGTGACGGGCCCGCGCATCTGTTTTACATGGGAGCGGACGGTCAGGCATCTTTCAAGGACTTCGAACTGAAGCTGAAGGTGATGACTACGGCCAAGGCGAACGGCGGTGTTTATTTCCACACGGAATATCAGGAGAAGGGCTGGCCTTCCAAGGGCTTCGAGTGCCAGGTGAACGCCTCGCACGGCGACCCGAGGAAAACCGGCAGCCTTTACGGTGTTTCCGATGTCCTTGTATTGGTGGACGGTCAGGAGGCGCCGAAGGGTAGCTTGGAGGGACGTGTTGTGGAGAAAGCACCGAACGTGGACGGTGAATGGTTTGAATATCACATTGCCGTCAAAGGCAACAAGATCACGGTGAAGGTGAACGGGGAGATCACGGTGGAATGGACCCAGCCGGAAGGGTTTGATCCAGCGAAAGCCCTGCAAGGTAAGTCGGGTCGCAAGCTGGGTTCAGGAACCTTCGCGATCCAGGGTCACGACCCCGACAGCACCGCCCATTACAAGGACATCATGTTGAAAGTGGGAAATTGAGCCGGAGCTTTTACGGATCATAAACCGTAAGCTGCCCGTTACGTCTTGCCATGATACATGCAGGGTGGGAGTTTCTCCCGGACGCAGGCATGAAGGGACGATTGATCGGAATTCTGGGTTTGTTGTGTTTCATCGTCGGCCTGCCGTTGGTGATGAAACGCGAGACCCAGACGGCATCGCCCGCCTCCGCGGATGACCGGCTGGTAATCCTTTCCCCGCATAACGAGTCGATCCGGAAAGAGTTCGGGGAAGCCTTCGCGGCGTGGTGGCGGGGGAAGACGGGGCGCTCGGTGTATGTCGATTGGCGGACGCCGGGAGGGACATCCGAGATCCGGATGGTGATCGACGCGGGGTTCAAGGCGGCGGAGGAAACAGGGCGCGACGGGATCGGGGTGGATCTGTTTTTCGGCGGCGGGGAGCCGGATTTCGCGGGGCAGGCGAAGGCGGGACGGCTGGCGAAGCTGGATGTTTTCGATGACATGCCGGAGCTGTTCGGCGAGGGAGGGGTGATTCCGGAAACGTTTACGGGCGAGCGCTACATCGCGGCGGAGAAGGATTGGGTGGGGACATGCATGTCGCAGTTCGGGATTTGCTATAATCCGGATTTCATCCAGCGGTTGGGCATCGCCGCGCCGGATGAGTGGAAGGATCTCGGCGAGCCGGCGTATGCGGGGAGCCTGGCCTTGGCGGATCCGACGAAGAGCGGCTCGGTCGCGCGCACCTTCGAGCTACTGGTGCAGGGGGAGATGCAAAGAGCTTTGAGAGATCAGACACTAGAATCCAGAGACCAGAAGGTTGCTGCTGGGTGGGAGGACGGAATTCGGTTGATCCAGCGGATGGGTGCGAACGCACGGTATTTCACAGATAGCGCCTCGAAGATCCCGCACGATGTAGGGCAGGGGAATGCGGCGGCGGGGATGTGCATCGATTTCTACGGGCGCAGCTACGCGGCGGATCTGATCACAAGCGAAGGGAAACCGCGCGTGGTCTGGATTGCGCCGAAGGGTGGCACAACACTGAGCTCTGATCCCATCGCTGTTTTGAAGGGTGCTCCGAACATGGCGCTTGCGCAGGAGTTCGTGAAATTCTGCCTGACGCGAGAAGCGCAGCGGTTGTGGTTCCAGACACCCGGCACCGAGGGCGGCCCGGAGGATCGCGCGCTGCACCGTACGCCGATCCGCCGCGACATGTATGAGGCGGAAATTCTCGCGCTGACCACCATGCCCGGCGTGAACCCCTACGAGGACGAGGGGAATTTCACCTACGACCGCGCGCTTACCGGCCAGGTTTTCAACACGCTCCGGACCTTGGTGAAAGTGATGTGCATCGACTCTCATGAGGAGATGAAAGCGGCGTGGGAGGCGATCATCGCGGCGGGCATGCCGGAGGACGCGCTGGTGGTTTTCCAGGATGTTTCGAAAGTCACGTATGCCATCGCCGGGCAGGGTGATGCGGGCTTGGACAGCAAGGACACGATGGTGCAGGCGGCGCGGATGAAGGAACTCGGCGAGTGGTTCCGCGCGAACTACAGGGAGGCGCGGCGCATCGCTGAAACGAAAGGGGCGCGGCCATGATGAACCGGACATTGGCGTGGGGGATCAGCCTGGCGGTGGTGGCGCTGTTTGCGGTGTTTTTCCTGTATCCGGCATGGATGGTGGTGAGGCAGGCGTTCGAGGCGACGAGTGCGGACGGGGAAAAGTTGTGGACACTTGATTTCATCGGGTCGGTTTTTTCGAATCCGATCTACCGCGAGGGGCTTTGGAACGCCCTGATGATGGGGGTGGTGAGCACGCTGCTGACCTTGCTGATCGCCTTTCCGCTGGCGCTGGTGGCGCACCGTTATGATTTCGTAGGGAAAAAGTTTCTCGGCATCCTCGTGCTTGCGCCGATGATTTTGCCGCCGTTCGTGGGGGCGGTGGGGATCAAGCAGATGCTCGGCGTGAATGGTGCATTCAACGCGTTGCTCATCGATGTGGGGATGATGGACGCGACCACGCCGTTCGATTGGCTGGCGGAGGGTCGTTTCCTCGGGATCGTGGTGATGAACGCGCTGCACCTTTACCCCATCCTCTACATGAACATCGCCGCCGCGCTGGCGAATCTCGATCCGGCGATGGAGCAGGCGGCGGAGAATCTCGGTTGCCCGCCGTGGAAACGTTTTTTCCGGATCACCCTGCCGCTGGCTATGCCGGGGGTGTTTGCGGGGAGCTCGCTGGTTTTCATCTGGTCGTTCACGGAGCTGGGCGTACCGCTGGTGTTCGATTACGCGCGGATCGCGCCGGTGCAGATTTTCGACGGGATCAAGGGGCTGGAGAAAAATCCGGTGCCATACGCCTTGACCGCGATCCTGCTGGTGATCGCAGCGGCGGTGTTTGCGCTGGCGAAACTTGTGATGGGTCGCGCGCCGCTGGGCACTGCGCCGAGGCCGAAGGGGCGTAGTGACGGACAGAAAATCGGCGGCTGGAAAGGGCTGGCGTGTGCGGCGTTTTTCCTCGGCGTTTTCGTGATCGCATCCATCCCGCACGCCGGGGTGGTGCTGCTTTCGCTGGCGGAGCGATGGTATGGCACGGTCATCCCGGATGAACTGACGATGCGGCATTACATCGAGGCGCTTGGCAACGGGCTGGTCGTTCCTTCCATCCAAAACAGCCTGATGTATGCGGGCACGGCGACCTTGCTGGCGGTCATCATCGGTGTGGGCGTGGCGTGGGTGGTGGTGAGGTCGGATCTGAAACTGCGGGGTTGGCTCGATGCGTTGGTGATGATGCCGCTGGCGGTGCCGGGGCTGGTGATGGCCTTCGGGTATCTGGCGCTCTCGCAGGAGGGGAAACCGTTCCATTTCCTCATCGGTGCGGGCGGGAATCCGTTTTTCCTGCTGGTGCTGGCGTATGGCATCCGGCGTCTGCCCTACGTGGTGCGGGCGGCGGTGGCGGGTTTGCAACAGAGCAACCCTGCTCTGGAGGAAGCCGCCCGCTCACTTGGCGCGACCCCGATGCGGATGATGCGGCGGATCGCCATCCCACTGATCGGCGCAAACCTCGCCGCAGGCGCGATTCTTGGCTTCGCCTTCGCCATGCTGGAGGTCAGCGATAGCCTGATCCTCGCCGAGCAGGCGCAGCATTACCCGATCACCAAAGCGATCTACACCCTCCTCAGCACGCTGGGCAACGGCACTGAACTGGCCGCCGCGCTGGGCGTGTGGGCGATGGTTTTCTTATCGGTAGCCATCATGGGAGCCGCAATACTTGGCGGAAAACGCGGCGGGCTTTTCAAGGTGTAGAGTAGCTCCAAGGAGCGGCGGCCTTCGGCTGCCGGACTGCCATGGGAAATGGCTCGGCTTGCCGAGCAGCCGAAGGCAGCCCCTCCTTGTATTCACAGCCCCAGCGAGGCGTAGATCTGGCGGGTGGCGTGCGATTTGTTGAGTGTGTAGAAATGGATGCCGGCCACATTGTTGTCGAGGAGCTCGGCGGATTGCTGGGCGGCGTAGTGAATGCCCGCGCGCTCCACGGCTTCGGGGTCGTTTTTCGCGGCGGCGCGGTCGAGGGTCTTCAGGAGCTTCGCCGGGTAGCGGGCGCCAGCGGCGAGCTCTGCCATCCGTTGCATGCTGGAAAGGGAGGTCACGGGCATGATGCCGGCGATGATCGGGACATCGATCCCGGCCAGCGAGCAGCGGTCGCGGAAGTCGAGGAAATCGTGGTTGTCGAAGAACAGCTGGGTGCAGATGTAGTCGGCTCCCGCGTCGATCTTGGCCTTGAGGTTGTTCATTTCCGCGACGCGGTTCGGCGTGGCAGGGTGGCCTTCCGGAAAGCCGGCGACGCCGATCCCGAAGCCGCGCGGGTCGGGGTGCCCTTTGAACGCACGGATGTGGTTCACCAGATCCGCGGCGTAGCGGAAATGCCCTTGTGACCAATCATAATCCGGCTGGTCCTTCGGCGGGTCGCCGCGCAGGGCGAGGATGTTGGCGACCCCCGCCTCGGCGTAGCGTGTGAGGATTGCATCGATCTCATCCCGCGTGTGGCCGACGCAGGTGAGGTGCGGCACGGGCGGGATGTTTGTGGTTTGGCGGATGCGGAGAACGAGGTCGTGGGTTAGCTCGCGGGTGGAGCCGCCGGCTCCGTAGGTGACCGAGACGAAGG
>CAMBTF010000043.1 GCA_945870545.1 Akkermansia muciniphila | reverse complement strand
AAAACTGAAATGATCCGCAAACTAGCCTTCTTGTTCACCTCCCTCGTTCTCGGAGCGCTCCCTGCCCACTCGCAGGCCGTCGAGGTCAACGGCATCGCCGCCAAGGTGAACGGCAGCGTGATCACCAAGAACGAGGTGGCCTTCATGCTGTCGCCGCTTTTCGCACAGCTCGTAACCCAGTTCCCCAGGCGTGGCGCGGAGTTTGAGAAACAGTTCAATGAGGCTCGTGAAAAGATCCTGCAGGAACTCATCGACCGCCGTATCATCCTTGACGAATTCAAGCAGATCGGCGCAAACATCCGCCCGAACCTCATCGACGAGGAGGTCAAGCGCCAGATCCATGAGCTTTATAACGGTAACGAGGCGCTTTTCCGCGAGGAACTGAAAAAGTCCCGCATGACGATGGATGGCTATCGCGAGATGACACGCGAGAAGATGGTCGTCCAGGCGATGCGCGCCCAGCAGTTTTCCGATGCCCCCCCACCGCTGCCAAACGAAATCCAGAACGAATACAACGAGGTGAAATCCACCCTCCGCGATGTAACCAAGGACAAGATCTCTTTCCGGAAAATTTTCATCCCCGCCACGGATCCCGAAAATCCCATCGCCAGCCCCGAGACGCAGCTCGCCCTCGCCGAAGATATCGTGAAACAGGCCAAGGAGGGGAAATCCTTCGAGGACCTCGCGAAGACCTATTCCAAGGACGCGTTCGCGGAACTCGGCGGACTCCAGGAAAACCTGCCCCGCACCGATCTTTCCCCGGAATTCTCCGCGATTCTTTTCGATGCAAAGGAAAACCAGGTCGTCGGCCCGTTGCTTGATCCTCGCGGCTTCACCATCGTCGTGGTCATTTCAAAAGCCCCCGGTCCCGCGCCCGCGCTTTCCACCGTCCGTCCCATGGTTGAGGAGCGTGTCCGCCGCAAAAAAACCTCCGCGCAATACGACCGTTGGATCGAATCACGCCGCAAGCGTGCCATGATCACCCGATCCGCAAACTGAGAGGCTGACTCATTATTCAACGTAAAACCCCAGCGCATGGAAGAACGATACGAATTTAAGGGAAAGATCGGTCAGGGCGGACTCGGGGTGGTTTACCGTGCCTATGATCTCCGCATGAACCGCGAGGTGGCGATCAAGCGCATCATCACCAACACCGACGATGTGACGCTCCCCGAAGAGGCGACCCGCCAGCTCATGCAGGAAGCCGGCGCACTCGCCTCACTCCAGCACCCAAACATCGTGACCGTATATGATGTAGGCAGCGATGACGACGGGGCCTTCGTGGTGATGGAACTCCTCACAGGTGACACGATCGAGGATGCCATCGTGAAAGCTTCCCTTACATGGGCGGATTTCCGCCAGCTCGCGATGCAGACCATGGAGGCACTGATCGCCGCCCAGGAACTCGACATGGTTCACCGCGACCTTAAGCCCAGCAATATCATGCTCACCTGGCTGCCATCGGGGAAATTTCAGGTGAAAATCGTCGATTTCGGGCTGTCCAAACTTTCCCCCAAGCCCTCCCTGCAGACCATCGACCAATCGGACGGTGTGTTCGGATCCATTTATTTCATGGCACCCGAGCAGTTCGAGCGGGTTCCCATCGATCTCAAGGTCGACCTCTATGCGATCGGCTGCGTGTTCTACTATGCCTTGACCGGAACGTATCCCTTCGACGGCGACACGGCTGCTGAAGTGATGGCCGCCCACCTTCAGCACCATGTCACACCGATCCAGGAAATCCGCGAAGGCATCCCGCTCTGGGCTTGCGACTGGATCATGTGGCACATCAACCGCCATCCCGCGGACCGGCCCGCTACAGCCCGCGATTCCTTGCGGGTGTTTGTCGAAAATGACGAGCAATCTTCACCGCCCCTTAGCACAGGGCAACCCGCCGTAGCGGTTGAGCAGCCCAAGCGCCCTCGCCTCGTCATCCCCGGCTCAGTTCCCGTTCCTGAACTGGTCAAGGAGGTGACGCAAAACCAAGGTCTCAAGACGGCATCCATACCGAAGCCCCTCGCTCCTCCTGCCGGCTCGAAACCCAGCGTTCACACTACGTCACAGGTTCTGGAATCAGCAAAGCCCGTGGTAGCCACCCCGCTAACTGATGTAACCCCACAGCCCGAGGTCGCACCGGCCATGCCCACCGAACCCGTCCCTGAAGTGGTGAAACCCGCCTCTACTATCCTAAAGCGGGCTGTGATACCGGTCGCTCCGCCTTCATCGATTGCCATTTCCAAACCCAAGCTCACACCCATCGCAAAACCTGCGGCGAGCCCTGTTCCCACATCTGAGATTCCCCCGATTTCCAATGCCGTCCCGGTCACCGCCACGGCTAGGAAAAAAGGCCTGTCCAACGGATTAAAAACGGGCATCGCCGCTCTTCTTGGGGTTCTTGCTGTGGGCTTGGCCGTGCTTTTGCTGAAAAAAAGCGGTGATAACGCCGAGGCGAAACTCTATAACGAGATGATCGAACAGGCCGCGAAGCCAGATGCAGCGGAGGTCCCCGTGGACAAACGCAAGCTGGACATACTGCTCCGCACCGCCACCTACGTGGGCGCGAACACGCAACGTGAGGCGACCTACATGGCGCTCTATCTCGCTAAATCAACCGACGGCACGGATGTGGACGCACGCATTACGGAAGTCGCCACCACTCAGGAAATCGTTCCCAATATCAGGATCGTCCTGATCCGGGATGTCCTTCGCAAACGGAACAACCCGGCGATCATCGGCACGCTGATGAAATTCGCCCGTTCCACCAAGGATGTTCAGGCCGCAGAGGCCGCGATCCAGGCCACCCGTTTCATGGCGGACGACAGCCATTTCGCTGAGATGCTCGACGTCATCAAAACCTCCAAGGAGCCGCGCATCCTCACCGCGGCGGAGGAGAACGCCGCGAAAATCATAGAGAAAAGCAAATCCAAGGAAGCATTGGGCACTGCCATTGCCGCCGCTTATGACTCCGCTCCCAACGACTTGGTCCGCCACACTATGCTCAGGCTGTTCGGACGGATCGGCGGGGACAAGGCGCTGCAACTGGTGCAACAGAACCTCGATAGCGCCGAGATGAAGGACAAGATCGCGGCGATCGTCGCTCTGGGCGTATGGGGTGACCGGGGCGGTTACACCACGCTGATCGGATTCCTGAAAACCGCCACCGACCTCCAGATCCGCACCCGTGCCTTCAATTCCGCCTACGAGTACGCGGCCCAGAACGAATCCGAGATTCAGGAAAACTGGACTCTGCTTGCCGCGGAAACCAAAACGCAAGACGAGCAACTCAAGCTCATCCGTGGCATGGTCAACATCAAACCGGCACCGTGGGTTTACGCCATCATCCAGAAATTCGCCGATAGTTCGGAATACGATGAGGTGAAAGACCTCGCCGAACGCGCGACCAACAAGCTGAAGGATATCGAGAGCATCCAAGGCGGCGGCGGCAAAGACAAGGAGTGATCCTTGACCCGTCGCCCCGCTTGCGCCATTCCATCCCAAAACGCATGTCACTCACCCCGGAACAACAGCTCGCCCAGCTCACGGCGGGCGCCGCCAAAGTCCTCTCCGAAAAGGAACTGCTCGAAAAGCTCAGCTCCGCCCGCCCGCTGCGCATCAAGCTAGGCGTCGATCCCACCGCGCCGGATATCCATTTCGGCCACACGGTCGTCATCGAGAAACTCCGCCAGTTCCAACAGCTCGGCCACCAGGCTGTCCTTCTCATCGGCGATTTCACCGCCACCATCGGCGATCCCTCGGGTCGCTCCGTCACCCGCCCGCCGCTCACCCGCGACGAGGTCTTGGCGAACGCGGCCACCTACACCGAGCAGGCTTTCAAGATCCTCGACCGGGAAAAAACCGAGATCGTTTACAACGGCGATTGGTTCCGAAAAATGAGCTACGAGGAAATCCTCAAGCTCAACGCCCGCGTCACTCTCCAGCAAATGCTCCAGCGCGAGGATTTCCGCAACCGCCTCGACGCCGGCCAGGAAGTCCGCCTCCACGAACTCCAATACCCCGTCATGCAGGGCTGGGACTCCGTCGAGATCCGCGCCGATGTCGAGCTTGGCGGCACCGACCAGCTTTTCAACATCCTCGTCGGCCGTGACATGCAGAAGGCCGAGGGCCAGCCGCAGCAGGTGGTCATGGTCATGCCCCTCCTCGAAGGGCTCGACGGCGTGAAAAAAATGTCGAAATCCTACGGCAACTACATCGGCGTCTCCGAACCACCGCAGGAAATGTTCGGCAAGATCATGTCCGTCTCCGACGAGCTGATGGATCGCTACTACCTGCTCCTCCTCGGGGAGAAACGAGATCCCTCGTCGCATCCCATGGATTCGAAAAAGTCCCTCGCGGAGAAACTCACCGCCCGCTACCACGGCGCGGAGGCGGGTGCCGCCGCGCGGGAGGATTGGGACACGCGTTTCTCGAAAAAAGATCTCACCGCCGCCGAGCTGCCCGAAATTAGCGTCCCCGCCGATTCCACCGTCCTCAGCCTCACCGCCTTCGCTTTCCAGACCGCCTTCGGAATCGAGAAATCCAACGGCGAGCTGCGCAAACAGTTCATCCAGTCCGGCTCCGTCCAGCTCAACGGCGAGAAACTCACCGATCCCGCCGCAGCCGTTTCCCCGGAACCCGGCGATGTCCTGAAACTTTCCAAGAAACATGCCGTCCGTCTGAAATAACAATCCCGCCTTAACCGTTTTACACAAACTATGAAACCGAAACTGATCCTAACCCTCGCCCTACTCGCCTCCTTCGCTACCGCGGAGGAAACCCAGCTATTCAATGGCAAAGACCTCACCGGCTGGGAGGGCGATCCAAAATTCTGGTCTGTCCAGGACGGAGCGATCACCGGAGTCTCCAGCAAGGAAAACCCCGTCCCCCACAATACCTTCATCATCTGGAAAGGCGGCGAACCCTCCGACTTCACCCTCACGCTGAGGTACAAGACGACGCCCGGCGACGACAAGAAATTCACCAACAGCGGCATCCAATACCGTAGCAAGGTCATCGACCCCGCCAAGTTCATCGTCGGCGGCTACCAGGCCGATCTCGAATACGGCGAAACCTACAGCGGCATCCTTTATGAGGAACAAGGCCGCGGCTTCCTCGCAAGGCGTGGCGAGCAGGTCGTCATCAAACAGGGCGACACACCCGCCAAACCGAAGCTCGAGGTCACCGGCAAAGCCGGCGATAGCAAGGAAATCCAGGCCGCCATCAAGAAAGATGACTGGAACGAATACAAGATCGTCGCCGAAGGCAACAACGTGAAGCATTACATCAACGGTAAACTTACCGTAGATGTCACCGACGAAACCGCCGAAGCCCCGAAAAGCGGAGTGATCGCCTTACAGATGCATGCGGGTGATCCCATGAAAGTCCAGTTCAAGGACATCGTGCTAAGCACCAAGTAGTATCGAATCGCCAAACGGCTGCCGGCGGAGGGCTTCTCGCACAAAAAACCTCACTCTCCCTTTCGGTAGGCTCTTGAAACCATTTCCAAGCTTGACATTTTATTACAGCTTCGTTGACATCCCTGTCAGACAAATAAAAGCCATTTTACGCTCAATTTTTTGATATCAGGCTTCCCATTCCCCCCTTTTCAAGCAGTTACTGCCCCGTTCAATCCATATCAACAAGCCTAATGGACATCACATCACCTATTTGGTATTTCGCTTACATTACCGTCTTGATCGGTTTGGCCGGTTACGGTTCGCACCGCCTCACGATCATTTTCCTCTATCTGAAGCACTCGCGCAACAAGCCTGTGCCTTTGCGGGAATTCGAGGAGTTGCCGCTGGTAACCATCCAACTCCCCGTTTTCAATGAAATGCACGTGGTGGATCGCCTTTTGGATTCCGTCTCCAAAATCGATTATCCCAAGGACAAAATCCAGATCCAGCTCCTCGACGACTCCACGGATGATACCGTCGAAATCTGCCGCTCCGGGATCGCGCGCCTCGTGGCGCAAGGCTTTGATGCCGAGCACATCCATCGCACGGATCGTACCGGCTACAAGGCGGGGGCCCTGGAAAACGGCACCCTTTACGCGAAGGGGGACTATCTCTTTATCCTCGACGCCGATTTCGTCCCGAACGCGGATGTTCTCAAAAAAACGATCCACTATTTTTCAGACAACAAGATCGGCATGATCCAGACCCGCTGGGGTCACCTCAACCGCACTTACAACGTTCTTACGCGCATCCAGGCGATGTTCCTCGACGGGCACCTTGAACTCGAACAAACCGCCCGCAATCGTTCCGGGCGTTTCTTCACCTTCAACGGCACAGCCGGTATCTGGAGGAAATCCTGCATCGCCGACGCTGGCGGCTGGGAGCACGACACCCTCACCGAGGACATGGATCTCAGCTATCGCGCCCAGCTGAAAGGTTGGCGCTTCATTTTCCTCAACGACGTGGAAACCCCCGCCGAACTGCCGGTGGATATGGACGGCTTCAAGAGCCAGCAGCATCGCTGGACAAAGGGTTCCATCCAGGTCTGCAAAAAGGTGCTGCCCGCCATCTGGAAGAGCAAAGTGCCCCTGTTCGTGAAAATGGAGGCCACCGCCCACCTCACATCGAATTTTGCCTACCTGCTCCTGATCTGCCTGTGCTTCCTGATCTATCCGAGCCAGCACGCTCATCCTGATTTCGGCGCGCTCACCTACTACATCATCAATATACCCATCTTCTTCTTCGCCTCAGTCTCGGTGCTGCTGTTTTATCTCACCTCGCAGAAAGCGCTGCGCCCGGACACATGGTGGAAGGAAATCCCTTACCTGCCTCTGCTTCTCGCACTCGGCATCGGGATGTCGATCACCAACGCGAAAGCTGTCATCGAGGCGCTTTGCAACCACCAGACCGCCTTCATCCGTACGCCGAAATACGGTGTTGAGCTGAAAAATTCGGATTGGAAAAAGAGCAGCTACAAGGCGATGAAAACCCTGACGCCGTTCGTGGAGTTCCTTTTCGGTTGTTTCTTCCTTTTCGTGGTCATTGAGGCGGCGATGCAGGGTCGCTGGTCATCCGCGATCCTTTTGCTCCCATTCCCGGTCGGGTTCTTCTACACATCCACCGCCTCGTTGGCACGTATGCTGCCTTCCGTCTCCAGTCCCAAATCCGCAGGAGCGCCAGCCACCAATCTTTCCGATCCACTCTGAGCCATGAAAAAAGGTATCACTCGCCTTCTTCTCTCCCTTATGGGTTTTATCCCATTCGTGACCAGTTGCGCTCCCTCTGTGGACAGCAACAACAAGATGATTGTCAGTGTTCGTGACCAGAAAATGCTGCTCGTCCGCAACGGCGAACCGATCAAGGCCTACAAAATCTCCACTTCAAAATTCGGCCTAGGCGACCAGCCCGGCTCCAACCGCACACCACTAGGCAGGATGAAGGTCGCCAAGAAAATCGGCTCCGGATCCCCGCCGGGCGCAGTTTTCAAGAGCCGCCGCCCGACTGGCGAGGTGCTCAAGCCGAACGCACCGGGGCGTGATCCGATTGTCAGCCGTATCTTGTGGCTGGCAGGAACGGATTCAAACAACCGCAACGCTTTCCGCCGTTTTATCTACATCCATGGGACTCCTGAAATGAGCCGTCTCGGAACGCCCGCCTCCTACGGCTGCATCCGCATGGGATGCCGCGATGTCGTGGACCTTTATGACCGCGTGGGGCAAGGCGCGGATGTCTATGTGGTGCGCGGTTCGTTGCCTGCTTCGGTCGCCCCCAAAACAAACAACATGGTCATCCGGTGAGCGCGGATTTTCCGAAAACATCAGCTTGACACCAATATCCCACCTCCTCTAGCGTCCCGCCCCCATGAACACCCACGCGGGGCAAAACAGAACGAATTTTTAATACCATGGCCAATCACAAGTCCTCAATCAAGCGCAACCGCCAGACCGTCGTCCGCACCGAGCGCAACCGCGCCGAGAAATCCCGTATGAAGACGGTCCGCAAGAAAGCCATCGCCGCGATCGGATCCGGCGACAAGGATGCTGCTGCCAAGGCTGCTTCCGAGTTCTCCTCCGTGGTGGACAAGGCCGCCAAGCGCAACCTGATCCACCCAAACAAGGCGGCGAATCTCAAGAGCAAGACCGCCAAGGCGCTTGCTGCGATCGCCTGACCAGCACTCCAGGCCCGGGGGCTTATTTGCCCACGAAATACAAGCGGGCCGGTCATCCGGTACCGCTATTTTTGTGCCCGAACCATGCAGACACCCCCATTCAACCGCGCGGAGACAGCCGCGAAGATCGCCTCGAACCCCGGGAACTACAAGGTCTGTGAAGGCTGTGATTCCATTGTGGGCAAAGCCACCGCGATCTGCCCGAATTGCCATAGCTTCCGTTTTGACGCGGAGCCCCAGTCGGTGGTGACACATGCCGTCATGCTCGGTAGCCGCGAACAGCGCTCCGTTACGGCGGACGACCTCTCCTAAGTCGTTTCCTAACAAGCTTTTTTCGTTGCTTCGCGCGTGCGCTGGGAGAGGATCATTTACATGAAACTGAAGTTTTGCGGAGCGGCGGGAACAACCACGGGCTCCCAGCACCTGCTGGAAATCAACGGCAAGCGTATCCTCCTCGATTGCGGGCTTTACCAAGGCCATCGTAAGGACGCTTACGAAATCAATTGCTGGTTTCCCCACTTCGATCCGGCATCCGTCGATGTAGTGGTTCTTTCCCATGCGCACATCGACCATAGCGGCAACCTGCCGAACCTCGCCAAAAAGGGTTTCAAGGGATCGATCTTTGCTACCAACGCGACCCGTGATCTCTGCCAGATCATGCTCCGCGATTGCGCCCGCATCCAGGAAAGCGACATTGAATGGCTCAACAAGCATCGCGTCCGCAAAGGACTCGATCCAGTGGAGCCGCTGTATGATGAAATCGACGCCGAAAAATGCCTCAGACAGTTCGTCACTATCGGATACGAACGGCCCATTATGATCTCCGACGGGGTGGAACTCACCTTTGTTGATGCGGGGCATATCCTTGGTAGCGCCCAAGTCATCCTCGATGTCGCGGATCGATCCGACGGCAGGAAGAAGCGCTTCCTGTTTTCCGGTGATGTGGGTAGAGGAAATAACGAAGTGCTCCGCGATCCGGTGGCGGTGACGGATGTCGATTTCCTCCTGATGGAAAGCACCTATGGAGGGCGCGAGCACGACATGGCGCCGGGCATCGACGATCGCTTCGCCGATGTGATCCGGCAGGCGGTGAAACGCGGCGGAAAAATTCTGATCCCCGCCTTCGCTGTCGAGCGGACACAGCAGATCCTCTTCTATCTAAACGATCTCCTGCTCAAGAACCAGATTCCGCACATCCCCGTCTATGTGGA
>CAMBTF010000042.1 GCA_945870545.1 Akkermansia muciniphila | reverse complement strand
GAGTGGGTCGTTTCCGATCCCGCCGGCCTCCGCGAAGGCGAGCGCCTCAAGCCTCTTTTCAACGAACGCCGATGATCTCCTGCCAATCCATCAGCAAATCTTACCGCAAGGGCGCGAACACCGTGACCCCGCTGGAAAACCTGAACCTCGAAGTGCCGCGCGGTGAGTTCCTCGCGCTCATGGGACCATCGGGTTCGGGAAAAACCACATTGCTCAACCTCATTTCCGGCATCGACTCGCCGACCACCGGCACGCTCGTAATCGATGGCGAGAACATCGCCGGCTTCTCGCGCAAGCAGCTCACGAAATGGCGCTCGCAGAAGGTGGGTTATATTTTCCAGATGTATCATCTCATCCCGGTTCTAACCGCTTTCGAAAACGTCGAGCTGCCCCTCCTGATCACGCCGCTGAGCCGAGCCGAGCGACGAAAAAAAGTGGAGGAGGCGCTGGATCTTGTCGGCCTGATGGATCGCTCCCACCACACGCCCGCCGAGCTTTCCGGCGGGCAGGAGCAGCGCGTCGCCATTGCCCGCGCCTTGGTCGGTGATCCGCCGCTGCTTGTCGCCGACGAGCCGACCGGTGACCTCGACCGCGAATCCGCCAACGGCATCCTTGCGCTGCTCCAGTCCTTTGCCCGCGAAAAGGGTAAGACCATCGTGATGGTTACCCACGACGCTCGTGCCGCCGCCGCCGCCCACCGCACGCTGCACCTTGAGAAAGGCGTGCTACTTTCCGAAGACCCCAACCTGATAAGCCCATGACCGCCTTGCTTTCGCTCGCCATGAAACAGCTCCTGCGCCACCGGCTGCGGACCGCTCTGACCGTGCTCGGAGTCGCCTCCGGCATGTTCCTTTTCACCTCGGTGGAGACGCTGCAAAGCTCGCTGGGCGCTGCCACGGAGGAAACAGCGGCGGATACTACGCTCGTAGTATATCGCGAGAACCGCTTCTGCCCCGCCGCCAGCAAGCTGCCCGAGCATTACGCCGATGAGATCCGCCGCATGCCCGGCGTGCGCGAAGTGATACCGATCCAGATCGTCGTGAACAACTGCGGCGCGAGCCTGGATGTGATCACTTTCCGCGGCGTGCCCGAGGGGATGCTGCGGAAATTCGCGCCGGAGATCGAGATCATCGCGGGCGATGAGGCGGAGTGGGTGAAACGTGACGACGGCGCGCTGCTCGGCGAGCAGTTCGCGAAACGCCGCGGCCTGAATCCGGGCGACAAGTTCGATGCTGTCGGCGTGACCGTCCATGTGGCGGGCATCATCCGCTCGCCGTTTCCGCAGGACAACAATGTCGCCTATGTGAAGCTGCCTTTCCTCCAGCAAGCCTCGCGCACCGGGCTGGGCGTGGTCACTCAGTTCAACGTCCGCGTTCACCGCTCCGCCGATCTCAAGCCCGTCGCCGCTGCCATCGATGCGCGTTTCAAATCCGACCAATCGCCCACCGACACGCGGCCGGAGAAAGCATTTTTTGCGGAAACCGCCAGCCAGCTCATCGAGTTGATCGGCTTCACGAGATGGCTCGGCCTCGGGGCGGTGATCGCGGTGATCGCACTGGTAGCGAATGCAATCCTGCTGATGGTGCGCGGCCGCGTGAAGGAAAATGCCGTGCTACGAACCCTCGGCTATCCGGCGCGCGCGATCATGTTCCTCGTGGTCAGCGAGGGTGGCTTGCTTGGCCTGGCGGGTGGTATTCTCGGAGCTGGCCTCGCGTGGGGTTTCCTGCGTTGGCAAAGCTTCACGATGGGCAGCGAGGGTCACACGCTTGCGATTCTCCCGGAAATTTCCACCGCGTTCTTCGCCTCGGTCGCAGCGCTTGTGCTTGGGGTTGTCGCTTCCATTCATCCGGCGCTCGTCGCCATTCGACAGCCGATCGTGAAGTCTCTGCGCTCTTAAACCTCAATTTTTAAACTTTAAATCTCAAGGAAGAAAAAGACCCCAGCGCATCTAACAACGACTCTTCATTAGGGTTTAAAATTTAGAATTTAAAGTTTCATGCTCCCTCTCACCTACGCTCTCCGGAACCTTTTCCGCGACAAGCCCCGCCTCCTGCAGACGGTTGGCGGTTCGGCGCTGGTGGTGTTGCTGGTGATCGCGGCGACGGCGCTGAACGGCGGCATGAGCCAGGTGCTTTCCGCTTCGGGATCGGAAAAAAATGTGATCCTGCTTGGTGCGGGCAGCGAGGAAAGCATCCAGCGCAGTGAGGTCAGCGCGTTGCTCGGTGGGATCTCGGAGGCGGGGGTGCGCGGTGTTTCCAAGACCCTCGGCCGCCCCGCTGCTTCGGTGGAAATCCATTACATGACCTATCTGTTGGATAAGGACGGGCGGAAAGGGCAGGGGCTTTTCCGAGGCGTCACACCCCGCGCGCTGCTGGTGCATCCGGAGGTGCGTGTTCTCGAAGGCACGTTCCCGCGCTCCGGCGAAGTGATGGTGGGACGGCTCGCGTGGCGGAAACTCGGAGTGCCCGAGTCCTCGCTGAAACCGGGTGCGGAAGTCACCATCGACGGCTCCGCGATGACCGTTTCCGGAACTTTCGCCGCGCCCGGCACGGTGATGGAATCGGAAGTCTGGGCCGCGTTGGGCGATCTTCACATGCTCGCCCAGCGCGAGACGGTTTCCTGCGTCGTGCTCCGTATGGATGATCCCGCCGATTTTTCCGAAGCCGAGCTTTTCGCCCAGCAGCGGCTCGATCTGGAGCTCGCGGCGCTGCGGGAAAGCGATTACTACGCGGCGCTCAGTTCCTTTTTCAAACCGCTGCGCGTGATGACATGGATCACCGCCGGCCTGATCGCGGCGGGCGCGGTGTTCGGCGGATTCAATACGCTCTACGCCGCCTTCGCCTCCCGCATCCGCGAGCTCGCCACCCTCCAGGCCATCGGCTACGGGCGCGGAGCGATTTTCCTGAGCCTCGTCCAGGAAAGCCTCATTGCCTGCCTCGCCGGGACGCTGCTTGCCTCTGTCACCGCCATTTTCCTGCTCGATGGCCGCACGATTCCGTTTTCCATAGGCGCCTTCACGGTGTCCGTTTCCCCGCAGGTCGCGCTCGCAGGACTGGCGACCGGGATTCTGTTAGGGATCCTCGGTGCGATCCCGCCCGCCATCCGCTGCCTGCGTCCGCCCCTTCCCACAGCCCTCAGATCCTGATAGAAAAAACATTATGAAAACCAGATACCTGCTCGCCATCGCCGTCCTCGCCCTCGTTTCCTGCGGGAAAAAGGAAACCGCCGATTCCGTCGATCCCGCCCCGCCCGCCGCCACGTTCGATTCCTATTTTACCGACCAATCCATCGCGGAACCAAAAGCGATCCACGTCGCCCGCACCACCGCAAAACCTGGCGACGATATCGTCATCCTCGGCCTCATCATGGGCCGCGAAAAAGTCTTCGTCGATGGCCGTGCCTCCTTCCTGTTAGGTGACCGCGAAAAGCTCACCCCCTGCAATACCATACCCGACGACGAGTGCGAAACCCCATGGGACGCCTGCTGCGATTCCAAGGAAGCGAAACTCGAAGGCATCGCCTCCATCCAGATTGTGGATGCCGAAGGCCGCGTCCTTTCCGGCGGCCTAAAAGGTGTGAAAGGCCTCAAGGAACTTAGCAGCGTCACTGTCAGCGGCACGGTGGACCAAAGTTCCACGCCCGAAAGCCTCGTGGTGAACGCGAAGGTGATCCATGTCACGAAGCCGTAAGGCGGTGCCAAGGCGTTTTGATCCAGTCTCATCCGGCGCGCTCCTCGATGCAGGGGACGGCTCTGAATAGAAAACACCGGCGATCCCTTGGGAAGCGCCGGTGTTGGTGAACTCTGAATGAAGGGCATGGCGGATGGAATCCGCCGCCACTACCTCAAAAACGCCTCGTGCAGCCCGCCATCGACCGTGATGATCTGGCCGGTGGTTTTGCTGAGGCGCTTGGTGACGAGGAGGAAGTAGGCTTCTGCTTGGTCGGCCGGGGTGATCGGGGATTTGGTGAGCGTGCGATCGGCGTAGAATTGCGCGAGTTTGCTTACCAATGATTCCGTGGCCTCATCCTCGGTGAAGGGGATGTCGTATTTCGCGAGGGAGCCGATGACCCGGTCGCGAGGGAACATGGCGGACCCGGAAACCACGGTGGCCGGGGCAACGCCGTTGACGCGGATGAGCGGGGCGAGCTCGACGGCGAGTTCGCGGACGAGGTGGTTCGCGGCGGCCTTCGAGGTGTCGTAGGCGAGGGAGCCTTTTTTCGCGACCGCGGCGTTGGCCGAGGTGGTGAGGACGAGGTTGCCCTGGAGGCCTTGCTCTTTCCATGTCTTGTAAGCCTCGTCGGCCACGAAGTAGGAGCCGGAGACGTTGATCGCGAAAGTGAGGCTCCACTTGTCATCCGGGATGTGGCCGGTGGTGTCGGAGGGGACGAAGATTCCCGCCGTGATGCAGATGTGGTCGAAACCGCCGTAGGCGAGCGCGACCTGATCGAGCATCGCACGGATGCCGGCGCGGTCGGTGATGTTGCCTTGCAGCGCGACGGCCGGGCCGCAGTTGGAAATGCCTGTGCCGGCGACGCCGATTCCGAGGCCGTATTTGTCCGTGATTTCCTTGGCGGTCGCTTGAGCTGCCTCAAGGTTCATATCGACGCAAACGATGTGCGCGCCTTCTTTAACTAGGCGGTGGGCGGTTTCCTTGCCGATGCCGGAGCCCGCGCCGATCACGATGACAACCTGGCGCTCGAGTTCTTTCTCAGCGGGCATGCGCTGGAGTTTCGCTTCTTCAAGCAGCCAGTATTCGATGTCGAAGGCTTCCTGTTGCGGGAGGGAAATGTAGGTATCGATGGCTTCGGCGCCGCGCATCACCTCGACCGCGCAGTTGTAGAACTCGGCGGTGACGCGGGATTCGGATTTGTCCTTGCCCCATGCGATCATGCCCAGGCCGGGGATGAGCACCACGGTGGGGTTCGGGTCGCGCATCGCGGGGGAGTTCGCGTGTTTGCAGGACTCGTAGTATCTCGCGTAATCCTCGCGGTAGGCGACGAGACCGGCGGCGAGTTTTTCCTTGAGCGCGGCGAGGTCTTCGTTCTGCGGATCCCATGCCACGTAGAGCGGCTTGATTTTGGTGCGGAGGAAATGGTCGGGGCAGGAGGTGCCGAGTTCGGCGAGGCGCGGGGCGTCGGCGGCGTTGACGAAGCGGAGGATTTTCTCGTCGTCCTGAATCGTGCCGATAAAGCGTTTCTGCTGGGAAACCTGGCCGCGCAGCCATGGCAGGATTTTCGCGAAAGTGTCGCGGCGCTGCTCTTCGGGGAGCGTGGGGTATTTCTGGCCACCGAAGGCTTTTACGTCGCCGCCCTTGGCTGCGTATTTTTCCTCGATGTATTGCGCCGCCTTGTCGATGAGGCGGAGGGTGAGTTCGTAGCACTTCTTGTCATCGTTGTCCCACGAGATGAAACCGTGCTGGCCCATCATGATCGCCTGCGTGCTGGGATTTTGCTTTTCAATTTCCTGCATCGCGAGGCCGAGCTCGAAGCCGGGGCGCATCCATGGCACGTATCCCATTTCACCGCCGAAAATCTCCTTGGTCAGCGCCTCGCAGTTTTTCGAAGCGGCGATCGCGATGATCGCGTTCGGGTGCATGTGATCGACGTGTTTTCCGGATAGGAAACTGTGCAGCGGAGTGTCGATGGACGACGGGCGCGGGTTGAGGTTGAAGGTCGTGTGGAAATACATGCCGACCATCTCGTCTTCGGCGTGGGTTTTCAGTCCGTTGCTGGGCTTCGCGGCGTAAACCGACTGGAGGCCGATGAGCTTGTCCTGATAAAGTGAGGAAAAATTCTCGCGCTTCGAGGTGCGCAGGTCGCCGCCGGATCCTTTCACCCACAGAACTTCGGTTTGCCCGCCCGTGAGCGGATCTGTCTCCATGATCTTGGAGGAAGTGTTGCCACCGCCGGTGTTGGTGATACGTTGGTCGGCACCGAGGATATTGGAACGATAGACGAGGCGCGCTACTGGATCGAGTTTCTCGGCATGGGCGTCGTCCCATGAGTAAGTGACATGTTTGAAGTCGGGCATAAGGTCAGAATGGTAACAGGTTGACGGGAAACGGGATGCTGATAGAAGCCCTCAAGAGCAAGCTCAAAAAAAGAAAAAACCACATGCTGGCACTCGAAAGACACAGGAAAATACTGGAAATCGCGAAGCGCGATGGGGCGGTGCGCACGCAGTCGCTGGCCTCGCTGTTGGAAGTCACTGAGGAAACCGTGAGGCGGGATCTCGATGGCCTTTCCCGCCAAGGACTGCTCCACCGCACACATGGTGGGGCGACGGAAAACTCCATGATCATCCGCGAGCTTTCCCGCAGCGAAAGGGAGGGCAGGCAGGCGGCGGAAAAGGGAGCCATCGCGAAGGCCGCGGTCAGGCACATCGGCGAGAACGAGACCCTGATGCTTGACGCCAGCTCCACCGCTCTTGAGTTAGCCCGGCACCTGCCGGAAAAGCTCGGCCTGCGTGTCGTTACCTACGCGATCGGGGTCGTCGAGAAGCTCGCCGTCCGCAATGACATCGAGGTCATCCTCCTAGGCGGGATCCACGATCCCAAGGCTGGTCGATTCCATGGCATGCTCACGGAAATGGGTGTCCGCGCCCTGCGCATCGACCGATTTTTTTTCTCCGGCGGCGGCTTTGATTCGTCCCTTGGCATCGGCGAGCCGAACCCTGAGGAGGCCCGCCTTAAAGCCACCATCATCGCCCATGCCGGATGGAAGTGCGCGATGCTCGACCACACCAAACTGGGTAGGAAAACCGACCACTATTTCGTAAGGCCGGATCAGATCGATCTCCTCGTCACCGATGCTGGTGGAGCCGATTATTGCCGGAAAGGGAAGCTCAAGGGTATCCCGTGCGAGGTGAGGTGAGAATCCTCCCTTGACGAACGTATCAGAATTGATACGTTGCAGCCGATGGCCAGTTCCGCACCGCGTCCGCTCAACATCCATTTTTTCCGCACGGAAACGGGGAACGAGCCGGTTAGGGATTGGCTGCTCGGACTGACGAAAGGCGAGATGAAAAACATCGGAGCTGACATCCTAGCCGTTCAGTGGAAATGGCCTGTCGGAAAAGCCCTTGGTTGACTCGATGGGACAGGGACTCTGGGAAATCCGCTCGTCGCTGGGCGAGAGGATCGCCCGGATTTTCTTCATCGTCCATCGGGAGGAAATCATCCTTCTCCACGGAATCATCAAGAAAGGGAGAACCGCTCCCGCCCATGAAATCGGTCTAGCCCGCAAACGTCAGGCCACTTACCTCAAATATTATGAAACAAGAAACAAAAGCCAAAGCCCCGAAAAGCGGCAACCCCCATCGGGGAAGTAACTTCAGCGATTTCCTCGATCAGGAGCGCATCGCGCCGGAAGTCAGGGCGCTCGCCCTGAAGCGTGTCCTTTCGCTCCAGCTCCAGGCTATCATTGAGGAGGAGAAAGTGACCAAGACCGAGTTGGCCGCACGCATGCACACCAGCCGCGCGGCGGTGGATCGTTTGCTCGATCCCACGAACGCCTCCCTCACCGTGGCCAGTGTGGGCAAAGCTGCGGCCGCCTTGGGCAGAAAGGTCGAGGTGCGGTTTGTTCCCGTCTGAAAAGCACTTGCCCCCAAGCCCCCCTCACCGGGCCATCTACCGGCATGCCGGAACCGAGTGCCGGGACTCATGAGGCTGGCACCGTTTGACTCTCTCCCTGCCCTGATCGCCTTCCGGTTTCCCGAAGACTTATTGGTTGTGACTGCGAAGCCGCTTGGTGTAGGATTGAAACCGATGAAACCCAAACGGATCGCGCTTGCCTTGTTCTCCTTGCTGCTCAACGCCTGCGCCCCCTCGGGTGGCGGCGGGATCGGTGATATGGACGGGGGCGACGACGGGGCGGTGGGCGGTATTTCCGAGGTGCCGAATCCCAGTGAGGCGATGGCGAAGAAGAGCGGGAAACCGTTGGAGCAACTCCAGCGCGGGCACGAAGTATATATGCTCAAATGCGGCGAGTGCCATGCCTACCAGCTTCCCGAGAAGGTCGATATCATGGACTGGGAGGACGCGATGCCGAAGATGATCCGCCATGCCGGCCTCCCTTCGTCCGACGAGAAGGCGGTGCTTGATTATGTGATCGCGGTGAAGAAGGAAAAAGGTCAGGAATATTAGGCGGATGGGTAGGACGGGGCTTGCCAACGGGGCGGGCGCGTCGAAACTCTCGCGATTCATAGCGTGAAAAGTTATTTCCTTAGGCGTTTCCTGCTGATCCCACCGACCTTGTTGGGGATCACCTTTCTTGTTTTCGCGATCACAAGGTTCGTGCCCGGTGGACCCATGGATCGGATGCTGCAGCAGGCGGCGGGCACGGCGGAGGGCGGTGGGGCGAAAAAGGCCCCGGGCAATGCGGGCGGCGGCCTGAGCCCGGAGCAGATGGAGGAGCTGGAAGAGCAGTTCGGTCTCGATAAGGCGATGCCGGTAGCCTACCTCCAGTGGCTGGGGCTGTTGCCGAAGGAAGTTAGGCTTTCCAAGGGTGAGTTCGGGGTCGTGGGCGATGGCATGATCGGCGGCGGCGGTGAAGATCCGGAGAATACAGCGACGATTGTGCTGCGCGGCGACGGACGGCTGATAGAGGTCAAAAAGAAGGGCGAAACTATCGTCTCCGCGAAGTGCACGTTGGATAGTAAGGATATCACTGCGGAAGACTGGGAGATCCGCTACGAGAGCGTGAAGATGCGCGAGGAAAGGTTCAAGCGCCGCAGCCCGGAAGGCGCGAAAGTCCCGACCTATCTGCCGCGGGCGGTGGCCTACCGGACAAATTTCAGCGGCCTGCTGCAAGGCGATCTCGGTCGCTCGACGGTTTACAATGACCCCGTCGGCCAGATGATCCTGGAGCGCGTGCCGGTGGCTGTTTACTTCGGGTTGCTGACGGCGGTCATCACCTACGCTGTCTGCCTGCCGCTCGGAATACTCAAGGCGCTGAAACACCGGACTTTTATCGATAGCGCCAGTTCGGTGCTCATTTTCATCGGCTACTCGATCCCCGGTTTCGCCCTCGGCGCGATCCTGCTCGTCCACCTCGGCGCACGGATGAACCTCTTCCCGCTGTTCGGGATGACGAGTCCCGGTTACGCGGAAATGGCTCCGTGGGATCAGGTGAAAGATCTCGCTCACCACACGGCGTTGCCCTTGCTCTGCTACCTGGTCGGCTCGTTCGCGATGCTGACGATGATGACAAAAAACAACCTCATGGATCAGCTTTCCGCCGACTACGTCCGCACCGCTGTCGCGAAAGGTGTGGGTTTTCGCAAGGCAGTGTTCGGCCACGCGTTCCGGAACTCGATGATCCCTATCGCCACGAGCCTGGGCGGACTCGTCGGGATTTTCATCGGCGGCTCCCTGCTGGTGGAGACGGTGTTCGACATCCAGGGCTTCGGGCTTTTGCAGTATCAGGCGGTGATCGCACGGGACGTGCCGGTCATCATGGGGACGCTGACCATCGCGGCGTTCCTGATGTTGTTGGGAAATGTGCTCTCCGACATGATCGTCGCAATGGTGGATCC
>CAMBTF010000041.1 GCA_945870545.1 Akkermansia muciniphila | reverse complement strand
TGAAAAAGCGGTCGTTGAGCTCAGAGAAATTTCCGGAGGCGACGAGTTCCTTCACCGAGTTCATCGCTAGGTCGCTGGCGGCTCCAGCGAGTAGGGATTCGATATTTTGTTTCGAGGATTCGAGCAGTTGGCCGTTGGCCACGGCGGCGGCGAGTTGTTCAGGGAGGTCGTTCATGGTCGCGTTTTGCGGAGAAATTTCGGGGAGAGCAGACCGTATTTCGGGCTGAAGAGATAGGCCAAAATGAATAGCAGCCCGAGAAGGATCACAATGGCCGGGCCCGGCGGAAGTCCGAGCGGGCCGGACATCATCACGGCGGCGACGGAGCCAACCCCGCCAATCAATCCGCCACCCCAGAACAGCGCGGAGGTCTTGTCGGTGAGCAAGGAAACCGTCGCAGCGGGAGTGACCAAAAGGCCCACGGAAAGCACGCAGCCGACGGCTTGTAGCGATGATACCAGCGCGAGCACCAGCATGCCGAACACAAGGTATTGCATCGCCCGAACAGGCACCCCCTGCGCGGCGGCGACGTTTGGCTCGAAGAGCGTGAGCAGCAGCGGGCGCATCAGCAGGTTCGTGGCAAGGAGGATCACCGAGCCGATGGAAAAAGCGATCCACAGATCCGTATTGCCGACCGCGAGGATGTCACCGAAGAGCCAGTGCTCCAGCTCCGAGCGGGTGTCGAGCTTGGGCAAAATGGCCACACCCGCCGCAAAGGCCGCGGTGTAGAGCACGGCCAACGAAGTCCCCTCCGCCACCCGTTTCCCCCGCGCCACCGCCACCGATCCCAGCCCCACGAGCAGCGCCGCGAACATCGCGCCGAAGAAGGCGTTCCACTGGCTCAGGACGCCCGTGATCAGGATACCCACCGCAATCCCCGGCAGCATCGTATGGGACAGCGCCGAAACCGAAAGCGCATTGCGTCGCAGCACCACGAAGCCGCTGAAAAAGCCGTTGGTGAAACCGATGAACGCCGCCGCCGCAAGCGCGCGCTGGTAAAAGGGGCTGGCTAACAGTTCTTCGATCATATCGCGAATGTTTCCGAAATCAGTTGCGGGGTCAGCGTTTCGGCAACCGCTCCGAACGCCACCTGCTTCGTGCTCAGGACAAGCACCTCATCGAAAAGGGAGTGAGCGGAGACGAGATCGTGATGCGATGCGATGATAAGGCGCCCATCCTTCGCGAGTTTTGCCAACAGCTCGCCGAGCAGCATGGCAGCGTTGCGGTCGAGGCCGGTAAACGGTTCATCTAACAGAAGCACATGCGCCTCCTGCGCGATTGCGCGGGCGAGAAACGCCCGCTGCTGCTGGCCGCCGGAAAGCTCGCGGATCTGCCTACCCTGGAGATCGTTCAAATTCAGCGAATCCAGCGCGGCATCCACCGCCCGTGTGTCGGCTTCGGAAAATTTCCGCCACCAACCTGTCTGCGGGTAACGACCCATCTCCACCAAGCCGCGCACCGTGATCGGGAACGACCAATCCACCTCCTCCCGCTGCGGCAGGTAGGCGAACTCGCGCGACCATTTTTTCACCGAGGTACCCCGCCAACGGATCTCGCCGGAGCTTTTCGGCACCAGCCCGGCGATGGCTTTGAGCAAAGTGGATTTCCCCGCGCCGTTCGGACCGATCAACGCCACGCGGTTGCCGCAGGAGGTCGCCATGGAAACCCCGCTCAGCGCGAGGATGTCACGGTAGCAAACCGATAGCCCCTGAATCACCAGCTCGTGGTGATGGCCGTGGTGCGCGCAGCAATCGTGATGTCCCGTTTCCTCTTTCAAAATGGCAATTCCACGAAATCATCGATGTCCCCGTCCGTATCGAAGACGTGGGTGAAAGTCGCCTCGCCCTCCGCCTCCACGACGAGCCTAGCGAAGATCCGCTGCCCGTCATCCGCAGCCTTCGCGAGTGGGGAAACCTTGAGGAAAACGACGGGGTTTTCCGGATCGATGTAGGCAGTTCCCGACAGTTTGCCATCCGCGCTGCGCACAAGCGGAACATTTTCCTCCCCCATGGTGAGAGCGTAGAATCCCGGGAGATGCGACAAGGTGAGATAGACCCTCGCGGGGATGCGACCGGATTCCGATGTCCCGGCCATCTCCGCGCCCTCACCACCGGTCAACGCCGCCCCTTTATGCGTCAAACGCGCGAAGCCGATTCCCGACACGACCAGCGCCGCGAGGATCAGAAAAGTGCGCAACAACGGGGAGCCTCTCACGCAACCAATGTGCGTTACGGGGAAAGAACTGACAAGGGCTGTTTCAGCTCCGAACCCTCACCTTCTCCCCGCCGAGCCATGTCCGGATCACCTCCGGATCTGCAGTGAGGCCGCCGATCATACGCCAGTTCGAGTGGCGCAGGGCACCGGCCTTGTTACCTGCTTCATTCACCACGCCGCGCTTCTGCCAGCCGGACGAATGGTAGAAGCGGGTTCCCTCCGCGCCGTTCACTATGAATCCGACGTGCGAGTCCAGCCCCATTAAATACACGCCGGGTTCCATGCCCTCGACCCATTTCGCATAGGATTCGAAATCCTGCCCTACCTTCAACAGGCAGCCGTCGCTTTTCATAAAGGTACGCAGGATGTTTTCCGAGGGCTGCTGGGCGAGTTTGTAGCGATCCACGCGGAAGCCCGCATCGCGGATCACGGTGGAGACGAAATATCCGCACGCCACCTTGCCGCCGCCCGGCTTCTCGGCGGTGCCGTTGAAATCATACGGCGTGCCCAGCCAGCAGCGCATCATTTCCGGCATCACCAGCTCCAAGATCACCCTCGCGTCCTTCTCCACGGCCGCTTTTTCCTCCGCCGTCCGCGCCTTGGAGTGCGCCTTACGGAGATCCCCGCGCCAGCGCTCCAGCTCGGAAACAAGCGTCGCGTAACGTTCCGCATCGGGTTCCGGTTTCGCCTCACGCTCGATGACGATTCCGAACATTTCCTCCCCATAGGATTTCCACGCCCACCAGCCGCCCCCACCAAGGGCGAGCAACAGGACGGCGGCGGTGACCGCTTTGAGCGAGTATCTCACGGAGAAAAGTTCGCCGACCCTCCGTTTTTATTCAACCCCGGAAAAACAGCCCCGATCCGGGTTGGACGCGGACGCGGAGCGGCGCACAATACCGACGTGCTAAAGAAAGACCGCGCCGCCCACCTTTTGAAACGACTCGAGGAGCTTTACCCGGAAACTCCCATCCCGCTCGACCACACCAGCCCCTACACGCTACTCGTCGCCGTGCTGCTTTCCGCGCAATGCACCGACATCCGCGTCAATCAGGTCACCCCCGCCCTGTTCGCGCTGGCCGCCACACCCGAGAAAATGAGACAGGTCCCGGTGAATGACATCCTCGCGATCATCCGCCCCTGCGGCCTCTCCCCGACCAAGGCGGCAGCCATTTCCAAGCTCAGCGAAATCCTCTGCGAAAAACACGGCGGCGAGGTGCCCGCGAACTTCGAAGACCTAGAGGCTCTGCCCGGTGTCGGCCATAAGACGGCCTCGGTCGTCATGGCCCAATCCTTCGGCGTCCCCGCCTTTCCCGTCGATACTCACATCCACCGCCTCGCAAAGCGCTGGAAGCTCACGCCAGGAAAAAACGTCGTCCAGACCGAGCGCGACCTGAAGAAACTTTTCCCCCGCAGCTCATGGAACAAACTCCACCTCCAGATCATCTTCTATGGTCGCGAACACTGCACCGCGCGGGGATGCGATGGGAAATCCTGCCTGCTTTGCAATGAGCTGTATGGTGCTTAAAAGTGCACAGAGATCCTCCGTATCGCGAAAATCAAGGCGTGACATCGCCACTCCTTCCCCGCATCATTACGTGTAACTTAACTTTCTTCGCACCCATGGAAAATCCCATTCATCGCATCGGCGAAAGCCTTATCCGCAACCCGAATCTAGGCCCACTTTCGCGCCGCGGGTTCATGGCCGCCACCACCGCCGCCCTCGCTAGTTGCAAGGCCGCCGCACCGCTTTCGCAGGAAAACATCAAGACCCAGCCCAACACGAATTACCGCACGCCCTCCGTAAATGGCCCGGTGCCGCGCAACAACGCAGGCAACCATTCGAGCGATTTCGCCAAAGACGCAGGCGTCACTTTCTCCCGCGTCCTCGTCTCGGGCAACTACATCGCGATCACCTTCGATGACGGCCCGCACCCCCAGAACACCCCGCGCCTGCTCGACATGCTCGCTGCACGCAATATCAAGGCCACTTTCTACGTGATCGGCCGCAGCGTCGATCTCCATCCCGGCGTTCTCCGCCGCACCGTGGCAGAAGGCCATGAAATCGGCAATCACTCCCAAACCCACCGCCTGCTCTCGAAACTCAGCGATTCCGAGGTGCGCCAGGAAATGCTGCGCTGCCAGGAAGCGGTCGGTCGCGCCGCAGGTGTCCGCATGCGCACGATGCGCCCGCCCTACGGAGGCCTGCTGCAGAGCCAGCGTGAGCTAGTCCACCGCGAGTTCGGCTACCCCACCATCCTTTGGTCGGTCGACCCACTCGATTGGAAGCGCCCGGGCGCACCGGTCATCGCATCACGTATCCTCGCCGGCACCACAGCGGGCGGGATCGTCCTCGCCCACGACCTCCACTCGCAGACTGTCGATGCCATGCCAGCCACACTCGACGGACTACTACGCAAGGGATTCAGGTTCGTCACCGTTTCCCAACTCATCGCCATGAAAACGGAAACCCCTGGGGCGCAAGCTTCCGTCACCCCAGCAAACTAAACGCACCGCCCCGTGAGCCAGGCAAACTTCGGCGAGCGCTACTTTGCCAGCCGCGAGCGGATTTCGCAGGTCGCAAAGGGCATCTCGGATCTCGCAAGCGATACCGGCACCGAACTGGACGGCTCGCTTTGCTCATCAGCCGTCGGCAAAAAGCCAGAGGAGCCCTTTCTTTTCATCGTGTGCGGCGAGGTGAATTCAGGCAAGTCCTCGCTCCTCAACGGACTCTTCGGGCATGAGCTCTGCGAGGTCAGCGTCCTCCCGGAAACCAACCGGGTGATCCGCTACCGCTACGGCTCCACTCCGCTGGATGTGGATATCTCGCCCTCTCTTCAGGAGCGCTTTCGTCCCGCCGAGTTTCTCCGCAACTTCCAACTCATCGATACGCCCGGCACGAACTCCATGACAACGGGCCACCAGGAAATCACACTGAGCTTCCTCCCCGCCGCCGATCTCATCCTCTTCGTTTTTCCGGTCAACAACCCGTGGGGAGCCGCTACCTGGAATCTCATCTCCAGCCTCCCCCCCGATTGCCACCACCGCGTCGCCCTCATCATCCAGCAAACGGATCAGCGCGAATCCGCAGATATCAAGGTCATCGCGGAGCATGTGTCGGATCTCTCGATGAAAAAAACCGGGGTCATCTTGCCCATATTCGCCGTCTCGGGGAAAAATGCGCTCGCAGCGAAACGCGCCGGGGCCATGGACCTACGCGCTTACGAGAACAGCGGCCTCCCCGCCTTGGAGGAATTCATCAACCACCAGATCTGCGATTCCCCGGAGCGCCGCGCCGCCCTCCAAATATCTCGTAACCACGCCGCCGCCGCGCTGCGGAACATTGAGGACCACATTGACGAACAGACCCGCGCCCTCGGTCAGCAGCACCATTTCCTCACCTCCTTGGAAGATGAGATCGAAGCGATGCGCGAACGGCTTTTATCAAGGCTCCCAAGCCATCTGGCGGGGGTGGCGGAGGTCTTCGAAAAAGAAGCCGTGTGGGTGACCCGCTCTCTGCGGAAATCGCTCGGAATCTTCCGCTCCGTGTTCCGCATATTCGTCGGCGACCGCACCGGCAGCCTGATTGAAACTCTTTTCATCGACCGCTTGCGTGGCGCCGTGGAGGCGGTGGCCGAGTCCGACGGCGCGGACATCGTGACCGCTTGCCGCAGCCATTGGAGCGAGCTCGACGCGCGGATAACGAAGGCCATCGGAGCCGGACTCTGCGAGCATGAACCCATTGATGAAACCCTGAGCCAGGCGCGCCGCCGCTTCGTGCAGCGCATCGGCCGCGCGGCCCAAGAGGGCATAAACAACCTTCACCTCCGCAAGGAACTCGATGCCGATCTGCGGCGGCGCAACCTTGCCCTCAAATCCTTCACCGCTTCCACACTGATTTTTATCATCGCCGGTGCTTGCTGCGGCATCTTCGGGATCAATTTGCTGCCTTGGCTTTTTTGCGGTGTCGCGGGCTTGTTCGCGATGGGGGGGAGTTTTATCGCCATCATTACCCGCAGCCGGATTACCAGGCATTTCCATGCGGCACTGCTCGATACCTGCGGGACATTCGCGGAAACCCTGCGCTCGGACTACGAGGACGCCCTCCTCATTTTCTTCCAAGACTACACTGCCTGCCTGAACTCGATCCGCAAGCACCTCGCGGGGCGGCATCTCGCCATCGAGCCAAACCTCTCACGCTGGCATAGCCTCTTTCTTACCCTCAAATCCATCGAGCAGGATCTTTGAGAAATCCTTCAAGCGATCATACGCTTTCACTACCCCCCTCGGCGGGCAGATTCATGGATTTTCCATTTTTCAACCACTCGCAACGCTCTGCGTTCCCTTACCGACCTGTGATCCTCTGCGGTGAAAATTCGCACCCCAAATGCGGATTCTAGGTTCACAGGCCGGAACGCTGAATCAACTCCCGCAAAGCGGCAGGGTTGGCAGGGAGCCGCCGAAACCATCCTTCCCCTCATCCAAAAAAAAGCCGGACAGGCGAACCCGTCCGGCTTTGGGGAAAATCTCAGGCCGCATCATTGCGACCCGGATGAATATCAGTCCTGACCCGGGCTCCAGTCTTCGGAAGCGGCGGCGGCGAGGTTGAATGCCTGTTCGAGGCCGACCATCTCACTAGATGGGCGGAGGGACTCGAAGCTGGCGCTTTCCTTCTTGAGCTGCTCCTCGGAGTAACCAACGGCCTTGATCGAGAGGCCGATGCGGCGCTCAACCTTGTCCACCTTGATCACGCGGGCTTCGATACCGTCGCCGACCTTGATGACGTCCTTGACCTTCTCCACGTGATCCTCGCTGAGCTGGGAAATATGGATAAGGCCGTCGATGTCGCCCTCAAGGGAAACGAACGCGCCGAAGGAGGCAATCTTCGCAACCGTGCCCTTGACGAGGTCGCCGACCTTAAAGCGGTCGTCGATGGCGGACCATGGATCATTCTCGGTCTGCTTGATGCCGAGCGAGACGCGCTGGTTCGCCTTGTCGATGGCGAGGACGATGGCCTCGATCTCGTCGTTCTTCTTCAGAACTTCGGAAGGATGGTTGATCTTGCGGGTCCACGACATATCGGAAACATGGATCATGCCGTCGATACCTTCCTCCAGCTCCACGAACGCGCCGTAGGCTGTAAGATTGCGGACAGGGCCGTTGATCGTCGCACCAACAGGGTAGCGGAGTTCGATTTCGTCCCATGGATTGCCTTCGAGCTGACGCACACCGAGCGAGATTTTCTGCTCCTCGATGCTGATGCCGAGGACGACCGCGACGATTTCCTGGCCGAGTTCGAGAACATCGGACGGGCGCGTGATGCGCTTGACCCAGCTGAGCTCGGAAACGTGAACGAGGCCTTCGACGCCGCGCTCGATCTCGATGAACGCACCGTAAGGAAGAAGCTTGGTGACCTGTCCCTTGACCTGCTGGCCAATGGGATACTTGCGCTCGATATCTTCCCACGGATTTTCGGACATCTGCTTGAGGCCGAGCGAAACACGCTCTTTCTCGCGGTCCACATCGAGGATGACGACATCGACGGATTGGCCGATGTGGAGCAGCTCGGAAGGATGGTTGATGCGACCCCACGACATGTCGGTGATGTGGAGTAGGCCGTCCATACCCGCGAGATCGACGAAGGCGCCGAAATCGGTGAGGTTCTTGATCGCGCCGACCACCTTGTCGCCGATCTTGACGGTCTGGAGGAACGCCTGGCGTTGCTCGGAGCGCTCGGCCTCAATGACCTCGCGGCGGGAAAGGACGATGTTTTTGCGCTCGTCGTTGACCTTGACGATCTTGAACTCGTAAACATTGCCCACGAATTCGGAAAGATCCTTGGGCGGGATAATGTCCACCTGCGAGCCGGGGAGGAATGCCTCGACGCCGACGTTGACGGTAAGGCCGCCTTTGACGACCGCCTTGACCTTGCCGCGGACAAGTCCGCCGTCCTGATAGACCTTGACGATCTTGTCCCAGTTCTGCTTGTAGGCGGCTTTCTCCTTGGAAAGGACGACCATGCCCTCGTCGTTCTCTAGGCGCTCAAGAAGCACTTCGATCTCGTCGCCTACTTCGATATCCTCGTCCTCGAACTCATTGGAAGGGATCGCTCCCTCGGATTTGTAGCCGATGTCCACGAGGACGATCTGCGGACGGATTTCTAGGATGGTTCCCTTGACGATCGATCCCTCGCGGAATTCCATGAATTTAGAATCGATCAGGTCGCTCAGCTCCTGGTTAGTTGGTTCTGCGATGGCAGTACTCATATGCTTTGGTTAGTGGTTTGGTTAGTTTGGTTTCGTTTTCCTTCCGACAATCGCCCCGGAATAAAAGCGTCCCACTGGCACCGGGGCTCCAACCGCCAGCAGGACAAAAGAAAAACGGACGCCGAACCTATGAGCCGCCTTCGGGTTTGCAAGCCCAAAGATGACAATTGTGCCCGTTGCGTGATTCGTCGAAATCACCTGCCGCTTTGCAAACCGCAGGAAAGACGTGTTTCCATGGAAAGCGAACAACACTTGCCAGCCTCCTTTCACCTTCGAATACTTGGCTTTGTTGACATCGGCCGCCGGGACTGGCACACCGACGGCAATTTTTTTACCTTACGGGGCGACTTTTAGTGTTCAGATGAAAATAAGGCCCACTTCATATTTACGTTGTAAACCCCCATCCCAATCCTTATTTCCCCGTCCGCCTTCTCTTACATTGCCATGATCAGTTCCACTCCCCAGCTCGAAGAGTTTCTCGGAAGCTGTAACGACATAGCAGGACAAAGGGTGTGCGCGATCGACACCGAAGCCAACAGCCTCCACCGCCATAAGGAATCCCTCTGTCTCATCCAGTTTTCCGCCGGAGAGGAGTCCATTCTCATCGATCCCCTCGCCATCGACGATCTCTCCCCCCTCGCCCGCTACCTCAAGGATGCCACGGTCTGGATGCATGGAGCCGATTATGACATGACCATGCTAAAAAGGGAGTTCGGCGAGTTGCCCCCCGTTGTTTACGACACCCAGATCGGAGCGCGGCTGCTTGGCGTCAAACAGTTCGGCCTAGGCAACCTTGTGGAGCATTACTTCGACGTCGTCCTCTCCAAATCCTCTCAGAAAGCCGATTGGGGTATGCGCCCGCTTTCCGAAAAAATGATCGATTACGCTCTCAACGACGTGGTCTACCTCCTTGAAATGGGCGATAAAATCGTCGCTGAACTCAAGTCGAAAGGCCGCTACGACTGGTTCACGGAGAGCTGCGAAGCCGCAAGGGAAAAGGTGGCCAGCCGCGACGAATCCAGGGATGACCAATGGCGCATCTCCGGTTCCAGCAAACTCGAACCCCACGGCCTCGCCTGCCTGCGCACCCTATGGCACTGGCG
>CAMBTF010000040.1 GCA_945870545.1 Akkermansia muciniphila | reverse complement strand
AGGTAATCCATCGGAGCGCTGGCACCGATGGAGGTCATGTCGGGGCCGACCTTGCCGCCCGCGCCGCCGATGGCGTGGCAGGCGATGCAGGCGAGGGCGGGGCGGCGGTAGATGAGTTCGCCGCGCCGGGGGTCGCCTTTCTCGGCGGCGCTCCTGGCCATCGCGGGGATATCGTGGGTTTGCGTGGCGGCGGCTCCGGCCTGGGTGCGGAGCAGGGCGAGGAGGGCGTCGTGCTCGGCGATTTCCGGGATGTGCTGAAGGGTAAGGGCGGCGATTTCCGGGGGCAGGGGTTTGGCTTTGAATGCTACGGCGAGCTGTTTGGAAATGCCCGATGCGGTGAGGGCTTTCTGCCAGAAATCTCGCGATGCCTGTGGATCGGAAAGGGTGGCGGCGATGGATGTGATGAGCGGCAGCGCGGCCTCGCGGTGGTGGCGGGTGAGGGCGAGGGCGGCGAGGCGGCAGACGGATGGCTCGGCGTCCGTGGCGAGTTTTGTCAGGATGTCGCGGGCGGCGGGTGAGGGGAAATTTCCGAGGGCGGGTATGATTTTTCCGACGGTTGCTTCCGGGATGGCGTTACCGGTTTGGACGATGGAAATCAGTGCGGGGAGCAGGCGTTCATCGGCGAGCGTTCCGGCCAGATCGATCGCGGCGGGGTTGGTGCGGGTGATAAAGGGGGCGAGTCTGGATATGTCCGATGTGGGCTTCACCTGGCGCTGCGAGACTGCGGTGGCGATGCCTGCGAAGGCAAGGGTGGTGGTCATTTCTTCGAAGCCGCCTGTCACCGCCTGGTCGAAGATTTTCGTGATGATCCCCGCATCCCCGTTCTTGAGACCGAGCTGGAACCATGGGCCGCTGCCGTCTTTGGGAAGGGTGCCGGGAAAGATGCGGGCGAGCGCATTTTTGCCTTTCTCGGGGGACAAATTGGCGAGGACGAATTGATTTTTTTCACCGTCCACCGTGCCACTTTGGGTGTTAGCATAAACCAACCACTCTTCGCCATGCGACTGGACGCTGAGCCAGAGGGCGTAGTCGATGAAGCGGTCGCGCGGTTGTTTCAGGGCATCGAGGGCGATATTGAGAGGGTTCGCCACATGGGAATCGGCGAGGGCGCGGATGGTTTCGAGGCGGACGCGCGGGGAGGGATCGGCGATGGATTTCCGAAAAGCGGCATCGAGGGCTTCGGGCTTGATGAGATGGTTCGGATCGATAAGCAGGCGCACGGCGGCGGCGCGGATTTCAGGGGTTTCGCTTGCGAGCGCGGCGGTGATTCCGGCGGGGATGGCATCGCTGGATTTTCCGAAACGGCTGGCGAGGAGACGGGATGCGTTGAGGGCGGCGGTGCCTTCAGTTTTCGATGCGCTTTCGAGAACGGCTTGAAGGCCGGGGGAATCGCTTTCGTAGAGGACGGCGGTGGCTTGGTCGCGGTCATAGCGGTTCGCACTGCCGAGGGCGGCGACGAGTTCGGTTCCGGGCAGTTTCGTGAAATTTCTCTTCGCGATGAGCGGGCTGTCCTTTTTCGCGACCCTCCAGATGCGGCCGTGTTCGCGGTCGCGGCGGGGATCGCGGAAATCCACCTCGCCGTGGTTGATGATGGGGTTCGCCCAATCGGCGATATAGAGCGCACCGTCGGGGCCGAGTTTTACATCGATGGGGCGAAAATTGACGCAATCGGTGCGGAGCAGGTCTCCGAGTTGCTGGGTGACGTAGCCCGCGCCCTCATCGGTGATGGAGAAGCGCGCGACGCGGTGGGCGCGGAAGTCGCAGGTGATCATGTTTCCCTGCCAGTCCGCGGGGAAATGGGAGGACTCGATGATCTCGAGGCCGCAGAATTTTGGGTATCGCCCGGGGCTGACGCCGCCGAGGATTTTTTCGGCGCCGGCGAAGGCTTCGTAGGTCGCGCCGGGCATGCCCCAGTTGATGCCGGTGCTGCCCGCGCCGTCGGTGAGGAAGGACTGGCCGTATTTATCGAACTGGTGGCCCCATGCGTTCCACAATCCGTAAAACCCGTGTTGGAGGCTAACCTTTCGGGGGTCGAAACGGTAGATGCCGCCGCTTTTGAGACGGAAGAGTCCGTGGGGCGTTTCCACATCGGAGCGGGTGTAAACGCTCTGGTTCATCCAGATCCGCCCGTCCGGGCCGCGGCGCAGGGTGTGGAGATTGTGGTGGGTGTCCTCGGTGCCGAAGCCGCTGAGCACGCGTGTTTTCACATCGGCCTTGCCGTCGCCGTCGGTATCCTTGTAATGGAGGAGGTCGGTGGACTCGGCGACATACACGCCGCCGTCGGCAGGGAGCAATCCGGTCGGCATGAGCATGCCTTCGGCGAAGACGGTGGACTTATCCGCCTTGCCGTCGCCGTCGGTATCTTCGAGGATGATCGCCTTGTCATCGGGAGTCTGGCCGACCTCGATCTGCGGGTAGGAAAGGCAACTCGTAACCCACAGCCGGCCCTGCGGATCGAAGTTCATCTGGGTGGGCTTGTGAAACAGCGGGTTCTCCGCCCAGAGCGTGACCTCGAAGCCGTCCGCGACGGTGAACTTGGGATGGTCTTGAGGCGTTTTCGCTGCAAAGGCCGATTCCGTGCGCCTTTCTTTCAAGGGGACGATGTTGCTGGTGGAAAGATCACGCATTTTCGTGATGGCGGCGTCCTCCTCGGCGATGAGGGCGTCGAACTGCGGGATTTCGCCCGCGTTTCTGCCCTGCTCCCCTTTGCGGAATCCGAAGATGTAGGCCATGTTCGCGGGGCGGGAGCGATGGAAAAACCATTCGTTTTTCCGGAGGATGTGCTGGCGTAAGATTTCCGACTGTTCGCCCTTGTTCCATGGTTTTTCCTCCCAGCCGAGCGAGCGTTCGATCAGGCGGGCGGCGGCCTTGTAGCCATCGGGTGTCAGATGGATGGGGTTTTGGAAATGGGATGGATCCTTGGCCAACTCATCCATGCTGACGAAAGGAATACTCCGTTTCGCGGCGATCTCCGAAAGGATCGTCTCGATGGCCGGCCTGTTTCCGTCCGCTCGCGGCATGGTGCCGAGGATAAGGAAACGAGCTTCCTTGCCGATCGCCTTTGGTGCCTCGTCGAGCAGGCGGGTGAGGTTTGCGCGGAATTCATCGGGCGCGCTTCCGCCGGGCAGGGAGGCGGCGGTGCCGTAGCCGAGCACGATCACATCCGGTTTGTATTCGGTGAGTTGTTTCAAAAGCTGGCTCCAGCCTTCGCCCGCTGGTTCGCGGCCTGCCTGGACGAGGCTGAGCCCGTTGCGGGAATCACCGGCGGGCGTGTCCGCGCTCCAGCCGAGGTTCCGGAACGTCACGTTGCGCTCGGGAAACTGGGTGGTGGCGGCCAGCTCGATCCAGCCAGCATATTGTTCGCGCTCGATGAAGCTGTCCCCGAGGAAAACCACCTTTTCCCCGTCCATGAATTCGAAACGGGGAGCCGCCGATGCGCGATGCAGTAAGACAGAAAGGAACAGCGTCAGAAGAGAGAGGAGTTTCATGGGGCGGTGCGGTTACTTTTACGATACTTTTGGATACCGCAAAACATTTCGCAGGGAGGCAAGGTTCGGGAAGCAAAACTTCCATGGAGGAGGAATTTCCCGCTTGGAGAAACCGGAGGGAATAGGGAGGATGTCCGCATGGGAAGTGCGGGAGATTGGGAACTCAGCAAGGCGTTGGCGAAGGCGATTCTGCATGATCGCGGCCAGCGGCGGAAGTGGCTGGGGCGGTGGCTGTTGCTGACAGTGGCGTGGATGGCGGTGGGGCTTTGGGTGGTCGATGGATTGCTTTCCAAGAACGCCCTGATGTTCTTGCTCTGGTGGGCGTTTTGTTTCTTCTTGGCATGTGTGTTGGTGATTTTCACGCTTTACGACGTGCTGGCGGTCATGCGGGAAGAACGCGGAAAGAGCGATGAGAGATTCGCCGAAATTTTGGCGCAACATAAGAAATCCGGCGATGAGTGAGCCGGATAGCGCCGAAAGGCCGGTGATTTACCAGTTGCTGGTGCGGACCTTCGGGAACACGAATTTGAATCGCAAGCCCGGCGGCACACTGGCGGAAAACGGCTGCGGGAAATTCCGTGACATCAATGAAGCGGCGCTCGCGGCGATCCGCGCGATGGGTTTCAACCATATCTGGCTGACGGGTGTTTTGGAGCAGGCGAGCGGCACGGATTATCCGGGAAGGCCGGTGGATCCTCCGGAAATCCTGAAAGGCGTGGCGGGCAGCCCTTACGCGATCCGGGATTACTTCGATGTCTGCCCGGACTATGCGGAGGAGCCGGGGAACCGCATCCCGGAGTTCCGCGAGCTGTTAGAACGGTGCCGTCGGCACGGTTTGCGGACGATCATCGATTTCGTGCCGAACCATGTGGCGCGCAGCTACGCGTCGGACGTGAGGCCGGAGCTTTCCTTCGGCGAGGGTGACCGGCGCGATGTCTTTTTCGACCGCGACAACCACTTCTACTACCTCAATGAATCCCATCCCGGAGGCGGGCCGCCGCTGAAGCTGCCGGGCGGTTTATTTTCCCCGGAGACGGAGTTCGGGCGCGTTACGGGAAACAACTCGGTGACGTGGTCGCCGACGATCAACGAATGGTATGAAACCGTGAAGCTGAACTACGGCCACGATTTCACGACAGGGCGCCGGACATCTCACCTTTCCGGATCGGAGGACGTGCCTCGCACCTGGCGGACGATGGACGCGATCATCGCCTACTGGCAAGAAATGGGCGCGGACGGTTTCCGCTGCGATATGGCGCACATGGTGCCGATGGAGTTCTGGAGCTGGATGGTGAAACGAGCGCGGTCGAGGGATCTGAAAGTGCTGTTCATCGCCGAGGCCTATGATGGGGATCCTGCGAAAATGACTGATGCGGATGTGTTGGATCAGCTCTTGAAAGCCGGATTCGACGGAGCCTACGAGCATCCCACCTACAAGATCCTGCAAGGGATTTACGAATCCGGGAAATGGGCGAACGACATCGACGGCGAGACTTTCGGCGGCGAGCGTTTCCATCACTGCGTGCGCTACATCGAGAATCACGATGAGGTGCGCGTGGCCAATCCGCGGCATTGGGGCGGGGTCGGCATGGGCGCGGGGAAACCGGCGGCGGCGGTGATGTTCGGGATGAGTCGCGCCGCGATCATGCTTTATTCGGGTCAGGAAATCGGCGAACCGGCTATCGGCGCGGAGGGTTTCAGCGGCGATGACGGGCGCACTTCCATTTTCGATTACACGGCCATGCCGGAGTTCCAAAAATGGTATAACGGCGGGAAATGCGACGGGGCGAAACTTTCCCCTGCGCAAAAATCGCTGAGGAAATGGTATGGCGAACTGCTCGCGATCCTGCGCGAACCGGCTTTTACCGCGGGGGATTTTTACGGCCTGAACCACGCGAACAAGCAGAACCCCGCCTTCGGCCGCACCGGCGGCGAGACCTGGTCCGGGCATTGGCTCTATGCCTTCCTGCGCCGCGATTCGCATTCCGGTCAGGCGTTTCTTTGCCTCGCGAATTTCCATCCGACAGAGACCCTCGCCGAGGTGCGGGTCGTTATCCCGGAGGATGCGTTGGATTGGCTGGGGAAAGCGGTGGGGATTTCCTTTGAGGGGAAACTGGGTTGCCGCAACAAGCTCACTGCGAACGCCCACGAACTCGCCGTCATCGGCTTGGCGGCGGGGGATTTGGAGCCTTTGGGCGTCCGGTATTACGCATTGAAATGAAGTCCGGCTCGGGTTGAACTGGCGGTCATGGATTTTGAAGAGCGGGCGCGGGCAGTGATCGGGATGGAAGCGGATAGCCTCCAGCAAATGGCCTCGCGCGTAGGCCCGGGTTTCGGAGAGGCCGTGAAATTGCTCCGCACCTCGCTGGAGGAGCGCGGGAAAGTGGTCATCGTCGGTGTCGGGAAATCGGGCAACGTCGGCCAGAAAATCGCAGCCACCCTGAACTCCACCGGCGCAACCGCCGTGGTGCTCAATGCTCAGGACGCCTTGCACGGCGATCTCGGCCTTCTCTGCGACGGTGATGTGGTGCTCGCGCTTTCCTACTCCGGCGAGACCGAGGAATTGCTGGGCCTAATGCCGTTTCTGCGCAGCTTCGATGTGAAAGTAATCGCGCTCTGCGGCAAGACCGATTCCTCGCTTTCCCGCGCCGCGGATGTGACGCTCGACACGTCCGTCACCCGCGAGGCCTGCCCGCTGAACCTCGCTCCGACCTCTTCCTCCACCGCGATGATGGTGATGGGCGACGCCCTCGCGATGGTGTTGTTAGAGGCACGCGGTTTCACCGAAAGCGACTTCGCACGCTACCACCCGGGCGGTTCGTTAGGACGAGCGTTGCTGCTGAAAGTGGGCGATGTGATGCGCCGCGAGAACGCCATGCCCATCGTTTCCGTTTCCGCACGTGTCATCGACGCCGTAGCGGAAATGAACCGCAGCCGCGCCGGTGCCTGCCTGATCCTCGGTGAAAACGGCAAGCTCGCCGGGATTTTCACCCACGGCGATTTCGCCCGCGGCTACGAGAAAAACCCTTCACTTGGTGCGCTCCCAGTGGCCGATCTGATGACGAGTAACCCGATCTCCCTCACCGTCGATTCGCTGGCCGTGGAGGCGGTGAAACAGGTCGGCGAAAAACGCATCGACGACATTGTGGTGATCGATTCGGAAGGCAGGCCGGTGGGCCTCATCGACGCGCAGGATCTTGCGCGGCTTAAGCTGGTCTGAATGGAAACGATCGATATCGCCGTGATCGGGGGCGGGCCGGCGGGACTCCGCGCCGCCGAGGTCGCGGCGGGCATGGGACGGAAGGTGGCCGTGTTCGATGGTAAGCCTTCAGTGGGGAGGAAATTTCTCGTGGCGGGAAAGGGTGGACTGAACCTGACGCATGGCGGTTCGTTGGAAACGTTCGTTTCAAACTACGTAGGAGAAAGGGATTGGGAGTGTTTGCTGCGGGATTTTTCTAACCAAGATCTGCGCGAGTGGTGCCACGGGCTCGGGCTGGAGACCTTCGAGGCGAGCTCGGGTCGGGTGTATCCGAAGGCGCTCAAAGGTGCGCCAGTGCTGCGTGCGTGGCTGGCGCGGCTGCGGGAAATGGGTGTGGAGATTCGTCCGAAACACCTGTGGCAGGATCTGCTGCCGGGAAACACATTGCGTTTCGCCGACGGCACGGAAGTCCGCGCGAAAGCTATCGTATTCGCGCTCGGCGGTGGCTCGTGGCCGAAGACCGGCTCGGACGGCGGGTGGGTGGAAAAATTTCATGAACTCGGCATCGGCTGCGAGCCGCTCGTTTCCTCGAACTGCGGCTGGGAGTGCGAATGGCCACCCGAGGTGCTCGCCGCCGCCGAAGGCTTGCCGATCAAAAACATCCATGTCCGCGCGGGTGCGAAAAGTGTGGCGGGCGAGTTGTTGTTTACGCGCTACGGTCTCGAAGGCGGCGCGATCTACGCCCTCGGCGGCGAGCTTAGGAAAATGCCCGAGCCGTTGATCGAGATCGATTTCAAACCGACCTTTTCCGCCGAGGAACTCGCCGCCAAGCCGATCAAATTCTGGAAGCTCAGCAAGCCCGCCGCCGCGCTCCTCTCCGCGTCACGGATCGAAGATCCGGCGCAACTTGCCAAAGCCGCGAAGGCTTTCCGCCTCCCGCTGCTCCGTCCGCGACCCCTCGCGGAAGCGATTTCATCAGCGGGAGGCATCCGCTGGGATGAGCTCGATGAAAACCTGATGCTCCGCAAATTCCCGGGAGTCTTCGTCTGCGGCGAGATGATCGATTGGGACGCGCCCACCGGCGGATACCTCCTGCAAGCCGCCTTCGCAACAGGCACCCGCGCGGGCAAAGCCGCTGCAAGCTTTTGAGTGCGGCGATCCTTCCGACGCAGTCAAAATCTTCCCCGGCCAACATGAAGTTTCCGGGAAAAATCCTGTATTTTCCGGCCGGAAAATACACAGTCGTCGCATGGACAAGGCGAAACCGGAAATGCGTGCGCAAGAAGGCGGTCAGACCGTTGCCGATAAGCAAAGAGTGGAGATGGCGACTCTGGATGATCTACCCGCGCTGACCGAGCTGGTCATGGATCTTTTCTCAAGATCCGGGGACTTCATGCCGGATCGTGAAGTGCAGGAGCGGGGGCTGCGGTTGATCCTCGAGCAACCCAGCCGCGGGCGCATCGTCGTGGTGCGCAACGAAGACAGGATTTTCGGCATGGTGAACATGCTTTTCACCATCTCAACCGCGCGCGGCGGTTTCGTGATTCTGATGGAGGATGTGGTGATCCATCCCCTTCACCGTGGCCAGGGTTACGGCACGATGCTGGTGGATCACGTGATCGAGTTCGCGAAGAAAAAGCGCTTCCTCCGCATCACCTTGCTGACGGACAAGATCAGCGCGGAGAGCCAGGAGTTTTTCCGCAAGCAGGGTTTTCAGTATTCCAACATGATCCCGATGCGGCGTCTCATCGAGTAAGCGTCAGGCTTGTAGGCATCTTGCCAGGGAGGGTTCGAGCGCCTCGCCGATGGCGGTGCCTTCGGTCACGAAGCGCAGGGACTTCGCCGCGACGGGGATGTGCTGGCGATACCAATTGTCACCGCGGTTTTCCAGAATGTTGGCGAACGCGCCGAGCGCCTGCATGAGGCGTTGGGCGGCGCATTGGTGGAACAGCGTTTGCTCCGGGCGTTCATCGGAAATTTCCTCCCAAAGATCTAACAGGGCATCCCGCTCTTCCTCTGAGTGATCCATGTAGGGATCAAAAATGAGCGACGCGAGATCGTATTCCTGCCGTCCGCGGCGCAGGCCTTGGAAGTCGATCATGAATACCTTGTCGTCCTTGATGAGGAGGTTCTGTGATTGGAAATCGCGGTGGACGAGGTGCTTGTGCGTCGCTCCCAGACCCTCCGCCATATCCTCGAAGGCCTCGTTTTTTTCCAGCGCGACCGGACTCATTTTCAGGAAGTCCTCCACGAAGTGGTCGAAGAAATACCGTTGCTCCCAGCGGTAGAGCGCGGCGTCGAAGGGCGGCATGAGTTCGAAATCCTTCGGCACTTTCGCGTAGAACAAGCGGTCGATCTGTTCTAGGGCGGAGCGGTAGAACGGCAGGCGTTGCTTGAAGGGCTTGTCCTTGAGAGAGAGCAGATCCGTGTCCCCGAGATCCTCAACGAGGGCGACGTTGTGCTGCGAGCGGTCGTAAAGGATGGCCGGCACGTTGAAGCGAGCTTTTTTCAGAAACTCCGCCACCGGCACGAACTGGGCGTTGTCCTCGCGCTCGTCCGTCCAGTGGATGCCGATGAAATCGTCGTGCACCGGGGTTTTCACCCGCGCGATGGTGCGCCCGGAAGCCCCGCGCTTGATCGGAACCATGGTGATCGGCGTGGTGGGATCGACCTCAAGATATTGCCGGGCGGTGGAGAGAATGGCTTCTGTGGACATGGGCGGCGCTGTCATATCACGGTTTTGATCCAGCGCCAGAGAGAACGGGGGGAAATTTTGTGGGCTAGCCGGTTTCGCAATATGTAAGAGAATTAACCGCAGATAAACGCAGATGGACGTGAATTTTGAAGATATGATTCCCCCGTCTCCCTGTCCTGATCTTCCCGGGTATATATCTCTTACTACCTTTCCCATCTCTTCTCTTCCA
>CAMBTF010000039.1 GCA_945870545.1 Akkermansia muciniphila | reverse complement strand
ACAGCGCTGATGTGGGACAGTTACCAGCGGGCGAGCGCCATGCACGCGTGGCCGCAGAAGCAGGCGCTAATCCTTTCCTCGGAGATCGAAGAGCGGAAGCACGACGAATACTCGGCGAAGGAATACCGCGTGAAGCTGCTTTACGGATACGAGTGGAAGGGCGAGGCGAAAACCGGCGAGCTGATCGTCGCGCGGGGAAATCCCTGGGCGAAGGAGCGGGCGCGGTCGGAGAGGCAACTCGAAATGTTTCCCGAGGGAATGAAGACAATGGCCTTCGTGAATCCGGCGCAACCGGATTTCGCGGTGCTCAAGCCGGACACCAAGGCGGCGGGCTACTCGATCTGGTTCCCGCTGCTGTTCGTGGTCGGCGGGCTGGGCATCGTGGTGCGCGCCATCATCAGGCAAGCACGCCCTTGACGACCTTTGTTCCCAATTTCGTGATGTTGGTGAGCCGCTGGTTCACGCCCTGGAAGGGGTAGCTGAGCTTCTCGTGGTCGAAGCCGAGTAGGTGGAGCATGGTGGCGTGGAGATCGTGGACGGAAACCTTGTCCTTGATGGCCTCGTAGCCGATGGGATCGGTCTCGCCGTAAGAGATACCGGGTTTCACGCCGCCGCCCGCCATCCAGACCGTGAAGGCACCGGGGTTGTGATCGCGACCGACGAAACGGTTGTCCCCGCCGCCGCGGTTTTCCTGCATGGGCGTGCGGCCGAACTCGCCGCCCCAAACGACGAGGGTTTCCTCCAATAGTCCGCGGCGTTTGAGATCCGTAAGGAGGGCGGTGATAGGGCGGTCGATGCGGGTGCAGAGGTTCGTGAAACCTTCTTGGAGCGAGGTGTTCTTGTCGGTGCCGTGGGAGTCCCAGCCCCAGTCGAAGAGCTGGATAAACTTCACACCGCGCTCGGCGAGGCGGCGGGCGAGGAGGCAGTTGTTGGCGAAGGATTCCTTGCCCGGCTCGGTGCCGTACATGGCGTGGGTGGCCTCGTCCTCGGCCTTGAGATCGAAGGCGTCGGTGGCGTGCATTTGCATCCGGTAGGCCATCTCGTATTGGGCGATGCGGGTGACGGTTTCCGCGTCCCCCGTTTCCTTTGCGATCCGTTGGTTGAGCCTATCCAGCGTGTCGAGCGAGCGGCGGCGCATATCGCGGGAGACGCCGGGCGGATTCTGGAGATAAAGGACGGGCTCGCCCTGGGAGCGGCACTGCACGCCTTGGTAAACGGAGGGAAGGTAACCGGAACCCCAGACAGATTTGCCGGCATCGGGGTTTTTTCCGCCGGAGGTAAGCACGATGAAACCGGGCAGGTTCTGGTTTTCCGAACCGAGGCCATAGGTAGCCCAAGAGCCAAAGGAGGGCGCGCCGGGGTTCTGGGTGCCGGTGTGTACCAGAAGCTGCGCGGGGCCGTGGTTGAACTGGTCGGTGTGCATCGACTTGATGAAGCACAGCTCGTCGGCCAGCGTGGAGAGCATCGGGAGGCGGTCGGAAATCCAAGCACCGCTCTGGCCGTGCTGCTTGAACTCAAACTGCGGGCCGAGCATTTTCGGGATACCTTGGATGAAGGCGAACTGCTTGCCTTCGAGGAACTCCTGCGGGCATTCCTTGCCGTTGAGTTTTTTCAGCTCCGGCTTGTAGTCGAAAAGCTCGTGCTGCGAGGGCGCGCCGGCCATGTGTAGGTAGATCACGCGCTTCGCTTTTCCGGGAAGCAGGGGAGGGGCGGGCATCAGCGGGCGGGCGGCGTCCTTGATGAGGGGGCCACCCGCACCGAAGGCATTTTGGCCGAGCCCCGCCATCCACATCGCGCCGAGGCCGGTGGAGCATTTCGCGAGGAAATGCCTGCGTGTGAATTGCTCCAGAGAGGCGTGGTGAATCCGTTGTTCGAGGTCGGTCATTGTTCCTTAAGGTTTAGCGCACCAGCGCGGCGTCCATGTTCAAGATTGTGTTCGCGGTGAGGGTCATGGCGGCGTCGTCGCCGAGCTTGGCGCGGGCTTCTGCGTCATTGACGAGTTCTTTTTCAAGATCCGCGTGAAGGGCTTCCAGCTCGCCGAGCATGGCATCGTCTGCGTGGATCTGGGTGGCGGCGAGGATGGCAAAGGCAAGCTGTCTGCGCAGGTCGCCGCCGTGGGCGCGGATGCGTTTCGCGAAAGCGGCGGCGGCCTCGATGTGGGCGGGGTCGTTCATCGTGACGAGCGCCTGGAGCGGAGTGTTGCTGGTGATGCGCCGCGCCGAGCAGACATCGCGGCTGGGGGCGTCGAAGGTGAGGAAACCTGGGAAGCCGCTGGTGCGTTTCACGTAGGTGTAGATCGCGCGGCGCATGCGGTCTTCGCCTTTTGATTCGTTCCATGCGGCTCCGTTATAAACCGTGTTCCACACCCCGGCGGGCTGCGGAGGGTAAACAGGAGCCCCGAACATCTTTGGTGAGAGCAGCCCGCCGATGGCGAGCGCCTGATCCCGGATCATCTCGGCGGAAAGGCGGTTGCGCGGACCGCGGGCGAGGAGGCGGTTTTTCGGATCCTTGTCGAGGAGGGCGGGGCTTGCCTTCGACGCTTGGCGGTAGGTGGAGGAGAGAACCATTTCGCGCAGCGCCTGTTTCACGGACCATTTATGGTCGTTGCGGAAACGCAGGGCGAGGTGGTCGAGCAAGGCGAGGTTGCTGGGCAGCGTTCCGGAGGTTCCGAAGTCCTCGGCGCTCTCGACGATGCCGATGCCGAAAAGCTCAGTCCAAAGCCGGTTTGCCATGACCCGGGCGGTGAGGGGATTCTCCTCTCCGACGAGCCATTGCGCCATCGACAGGCGATCCGCATCCGCGGCTTGGAATTTCCCGCGAAGGAGATCGGGAACATCGGCCTTGACGACATGCTCCTTGTTCATCCGGTTGCCCCTCGCAAAGACCCGGGTCTCGCGCTTGGCGGCTTTGTTGCGGTCCCGCATCACCGGCACCTCGGTGGCTTTCATGATTGCTATGCGTGCGCGGTGGGAGAAAACCTTCTCCCATTTCGCGGCGCGTTCCGGATCGCTGCGCAGCGCGGCGTAGCGGTCGTCCATGGCTGTTTCTAGGCGGAATTTTTTCACGAAAGTGCCCTGCGATTCGTTCGCCGCGCCGCCCTGCTTGAGGGAAATTCCGAGGCGGTCGCCCGGAGCCAGTTCCACGCGTTTTTCCGGAAGCAGCACGAACCAGCGCGGGCCGCTGAGGCGTGGGAACTCGCCGATGCCGCCCGACGCTCCGCCCACGTTATTGAGGAAACGCTTGAACTTTTCACCACCCGGCGCATGCGCGAAGGCGGTGACTGGATCGAAGGGGCCGAAGAGATGATCGGCGATCACCTCGGCCATCGGGATGGGAGTGCGCTTGCCATCGGGCGAGATTTTTTCCATCCGGAAATCGGTGACGAGCGCGCCCATCTCCGGCCAGTCGGTGGGCTTGTCGCTTTTCGGGAAAATGGAAAACCGCAGCGCGTCGAAGGTTCCTGATACGCCGGAAAGGGTGTGAGTGGTGCCGTTGTGGAGGTTGCCCTCGCTGAGGATGAGTCCGGTTTCGTCCATCCGCATCGTGCCGTGCTGGGGCTTGAATTCCGGAGCGGCGAGGTTGTTCCATTTCACCTCGGAGATCGCGCGGCCGGCGGCATCGAGCTCCTCACGGATGGCGCGGGTTTCGCGGTCGAGTTGTACCCATTCCGCGTTAGCCGTTCTCATCTTCGGGTAGTCGTTGCCGAGGTCGGAATCTTCGCTGCCGTTGAAGAAATCCATGAACTCGTAGAACTCGTCGTGGGCGATGGGATCGTAAGGATGCGAGTGGCACTGCACGCATCCGAAGGTTGTGGCCTGCCATGTCGTCCAGACGGTGGAAATGCGGTCGATAACCGCCGCGACGCGATATTCCTCGTCATCCGTACCACCTTCGGAGTTGGTCTGGGTGTTGCGGTGGAAGGCGGTGGCGAGGATCTGATCCGGCGTCGCATCCGGTAACAGGTCGCCGGCCATCTGCTCGATGGTGAAACGGTCGTAGGACTTGTCCTCGTTGAAAGCCTTGATCACCCAATCCCGCCACGGCCATATGTCGCGATGCGGATCCCTTTCGAAACCGGTCGTGTCGGCGTAGCGCGCGAGATCGAGCCACACGCTCGCCCAGCGTTCGCCGTAAGAGGGGGAAGCAAGCAGCTTGTCCACCATGCGTTCGCGCGCGGCTTGGCCATTCGTTTTCCATTCCTTTTCGAGCGCGGTCAGATCATCCACGTTCGGCGGGAGCCCTGTTAGATCGAAGCTCACCCGGCGCAGCCATTCCGCCGCACTGGCTTCTGGGGATGGTTGCAGGCCCGCCAATTCGATGCCTTTGAGGACGTGCCGATCAAGCGGCATCGTGGGCCAGTCCTTCATTTTCAGTCCGGAAACCTCGGCCTCGGCAGGCGGCATGAATGCCCAGTGTTCCTCCCACTTCGCGCCTTCCTTGATCCATTGCTCGAGTTTTGCGATCTCCCCGGAGGAAAGCGGCGGGCCGTGCTTCGGCTGCGGCATAATCTCGTCCGGATCCTTGCTTTTCACGCGGCGGATCATTTCCGAAATCTCGGATTTCCCCGGCACCACGGGGATGCTGCCAGATTCACCTTCCGAGAGCAGGCGGTCGCGGAAAATCATGGATATTCCGCCCGCTTCCTTCACCCCGCCATGACAAGCGGTGCAGTGTTTCGCGAAAATGGGCCGGATGTCGCGGTTGAAGAGCACCTCGCCGGGAGCCATTCCTGCGGTGAGGAATCCGGTGGTCATCATCAATCCGAATGTGCGCTTCCAAGACATAAGATCAGGTGAATACGTCGCTCCGCCCCGGAAGCTTGCACCGAAGTGTGGGGCAGGCAACGCCGAAGTCGCCGGAGAAACGAGGTTGAGCCGGATTGGATGTTGGCGGCGGGCGCGGGATCGTGCATCTTCGCCGCAGTTCAGCGGCATGAAGATTCTCACTTACAAGGACAAGGGATACGAAACGTTCGTCAACCGCCTGCGGCGCCGGGCGATACCGGAGGATGCGGTGCGTGATCTGGTGGGAGACATCATTTCCGCAGTTGCCATGAAAGGCGATGACGCGCTGGTGGAGCTGACGCATCGCTTCGATGGCGCCAAGCTTACCAAAAAGGAGCTTTTCGTGAGCGAAAAGGAATTCGCCGAGGCGGAAGCCGCCGTTTCACCCGCCACCCGCGAGGCCATCCGCCGCAGCCTACGCAACATCCATTCCTTCGCGCGGAAAAGCATGCGCAAGGATTGGTCCGGGAAAAACGCCGAAGGCGCGACCGTGGGCGAGCGCTTCACGCCCTTCGACCGCGTCGGCGTTTACGTCCCTGGCGGCAAGGCACCGCTGGTTTCCACTGCGCTGATGACGGCGGGCTTCGCCCAGGCGGCGGGTGTCCCGGAAATTTTCGCGGCGACTCCCTGCGGCGCGGATGGAAAAGTGAACCCGGCTCTACTCTACGCGTTGAAACAGGCCGGCGTCACCGAGGCGGTGAAAGTCGGCGGCGCGCAGGCGATCGCGGCGATGGCTCTGGGCACGAAAACAATCCGCCCGGTTGACCGCATCTTTGGCCCGGGAAATCGCTTCGTCGTCGAGGCGAAGCGCCAGCTCGTCGGCGCGGTGTCCATCGATCTCCTCCCCGGCCCCAGCGAGATTCTGATCCTCGCCGACGCGAGCGCGAAAGCCGCCTACATCGCGGCCGATCTCCTCGCCCAGGCCGAGCACGGCGGCGACAGCGTGGTCGGTTTCCTGACACCTTCGAAAGCGTTGTTGGAAAAGGTGAAAGCGGAGATCGCGAGGCAGACGGCGGAGCTGAGCCGCGCGAAGATCATAAAGGAAGTGCTCAAAACCGGCGCTTTCCTGCTACACGTGAAATCGCTCGCCGAGGGGATCCGCATTTCCAACGACTTCGCGCCCGAGCACCTTTCCCTAGTCGTGGAAAACGAGGAGGAAACCCTTGCCCAGATCCGTACGGCGGGCGCAATCTACCTTGGCGCGGATTCGCCCGTCGCGGTCGGCGATTTCCTCGCGGGGCCCAGCCATACGCTGCCCACCGGTGGAGCGGGTCGCTCGTTTTCCGGACTACGGGCCGATCAGTTTCAGCGCCGCACCAGCATCGTAAAAATGGACAAGGCGGCCGTCGCGAAGTCCCTGCTCGTCGTCGAGGAGTTCGCCCGGCTGGAGGGTCTCGACGCGCACGGCAAGTCCACATCGATCCGACTGAAACGATGAACGATAGCTCAAACGTGATGTCCGATCTATTCGATTTGCCTAGTTTCTTGGGGGAATTTTCACTCGCCGCCGCGGCGCGGGGATTTTCCCGGCATCTTCTTCTCGAAACGGAGGACGGCCCGATCCTCGCCTGGGAAAGGCTAGGAGAGGCCCCGCCCATTTACCTCTCGGCTGGCATTCACGGCGATGAACCCGCAGGGCCGTTGGCTGCGCTGCGGCTGATGGAAGAGGGGGCTTTTCCGACCGACCGTCATTGCATCGTCTGCCCGGCGCTCAATCCCGGCGGTCTCGTTCTCCAGACCCGGGCGAATCGTCGTGGCGCAGATCTGAACCGCGACTACAACATCCTCTCGTGTCAGGAAACGGTAGCGCACACGCGTTGGCTGTCCAGCCGACCCGTGCCGAGCCTTTTCATATCACTCCACGAGGATTGGGAAACCGCAGGCTTTTATTTCTACGAGATTAACCTTGGCGAAGATAACGTTCGCCGCGCCACTGATTTGCTGAGCGCGGTATCCGCCCACTTTCCGGCCGAGCTTGGCCCGGGAATTGATGGCCATCTCCTGCGCGGCCCCGGCTGGATCTTTCATCGCGCCGAGCCAGACCTGCCCGATTCTTGGCCCGAGGCAATCTGGATGGCAAAACGCGGTTGCTCGCTATCTTTTACTTTCGAAACCCCCAGCAAGGCCGCGCTGAAGGATAGGGTGGCGGCGCACGTCGACGGGTCTCTTGCGCTACTAGACCGTTTGCCAAAAGCCTTTACCGAAACGGATAGTATGGATGGGGTTGGATTCATGCCGCTTTGCGGGAGTTGATTCGGCGTTCCGTTCTTTTCGGTAATTACTTTTGGCAAAAGGTCTAATCAATCGAATGTAAATGCTCGTTTTCTTGGGTCTTGCCATGTCTGGCGTTGTGGCTAATAAATCCTCCACATGAACCCATTGACCTTCACCGCCATCTGCCTCCTGCCCATGCTTACCGCTCATGGCGCAGTATCTCTTGATGCCAAGAACGAAAGCTCCGTGATGCTGGAGTCCGACCCTGCCATGAAGAAAGTCGGGAAAGAGGATGCGGAAACCCCTGCCGGAAAAGCACTCCAAATCTTTGCCGATGGTGAACATAAGAAGGCCGTGGAACTCGCCATGCCTCTGGCCGATAAGGGCGATTCACTTGCTCTTTACATTATGGGCTTCGCGTCAGAAACGGGTCAGGGAACCGAAGCATCCCCGGCCAAGGCACTTGAATACTACCGTAAAGGGGCGGCAGCAAACCATCCCGATTCCATCTACCGGCTGGCAGCCATCCTAATCTCCTCTGGCCAGAAAGACCGTGTTGAGGAAGGCCGGCAACTGCTTGAAAAGCAAGCGGCCATCTATCCGGCCGTTTCCGGGCGTATCCTTGGCGAAGCGTTCCTTACCGGCGCGCTCACCGGCGAGCCCGCCCCGGAAACAGCCGTTTCATGGTGGAAAAAGGCTGACGAAGCCGGTGATGTGCCCGCCACGTTCATGCTCGCCCGCTTCTACGACGGGCAGTTCGGCCATGCTTCTTTCCGAGACGTGGAACTAGCCTACGATTATTTCCTCAAGGCCGCCGAAAAAGGTGATCCGGCTTCCATGGTCGCGCTGGGCTCCCGGTTGCTTAATGGCGATGTCGTCAAACGTGACGAACAGAAGGGCATCGGCTGGCTCAACAAGGCGATCGAAAGCAAGGAGTTTACCGCCCATCTCGTGCTCGGCGACTACTTTGAGAATGAAAAGAAAAACCTGAAATCCGCCCTCTCCTCCTACACTCTCGGAGCGGAGGCCGGACAGACCGATTGCATGGTGCGCGCCGCCGCATTCCACCTAGAGGGAAAAGGCACCGACAAGGACAAAGGGCGCGGTATCGAGTTACTCGAAAAGGCTGCGAAGGCGAATAACCCACAAGCTCACCTGATGCTGGCGGCCCAGATCCTCGGCGAGGAAAAAGCCGACTTCACCAAGGGCTATACCCACCTCCTCTCTGCGTCGAACGGCGGGCTCGCACTCGCCCAGAACGAACTCGGCCTCCTCTATCTTTCCGGTAAGCTCGGCGTGGCCGATGTCCCCGCCGCCGCGTCATGGTTCACCCTCGCCGCCAAGGGCGGCCTCGCCTCCGCCCAGAACAACCTTGCCGCACTCTACGAGCGTGGCGCGGGTGTCGAACAAAGCTTCGACAAGGCTGGCCAGCTTTATTCGCTTGCCGCTCAGCAGGAAAGCGGCAGCGCCACCCTCGCGCTAGCCCGTTTCCATGCCGCCGGCTTGGCCACCAAGGTAAACCGCGAGCTAGCATGGGCGCTCGCCAACCTCGCCGTCGAGCGCGGCGAGAAGGAGAACGCCGAAGCTCTCATCAAGGAAATCGAGAAGGACTTCAGCGAGGAACAGCTCGCTGCCGCGAAAAAGGAACTTGAGAAGGTCAAGGCCGAGCAGCCCGCCAAGAAAGCTGCCGATAAACCCGCTGATAAGCCCAAAAAAAAGCCCACCGAGTAGAGCTTTGAAGCTACTCGTCACGGCCGGCCCGACCCGCGAGCCCATCGATCCTGTCCGCTACCTCACGAACCGCTCGTCCGGGAAAATGGGCTACGCCATCGCGGACGCCGCCGCCCACGCGGGGCATAGCGTCTTGTTGATATCCGGCCCCACTTCCCTCGATGTCCCGGTAGGTGTCGATTTCATTCCGGTGGAGACCGCTGCGGACATGTTCGCCGCCGTCGCCACCTACCTTCCGCGAATGGACGCGGCAGTCTTCGCCGCCGCCGTGGCCGATTTCACACCCGCCTCGCTCTCTGCCCAAAAAATCAAAAAAAGCGATGACAGCCTTTCACTGGATCTCGTGAAAACCAAGGACATCCTCGGATCCGCCCGAGAGCCCCTCGGATTTACGGGATTCCTAGTAGGCTTCGCCGCCGAGACGGAAAACGTCGAGTCAAACGCACGCCACAAGCTCGCGGCAAAGGGCTGCGACCTCATCGTCGCCAACGACGTCTCCCGAAACGATATCGGCTTCGACTCCCACGAAAACGAAGCCCTCCTCGTTTTCCCCGACCGCACCGAGCTTTTCCCCAAAGCCCCCAAACACGACCTCGCCATCCGCATCGTCTCCATGCTCGGGGAATGACCGCATGAAATCTTGGCTACGTGCCCAACATCCACAGCGGGGCAACCCCTGATTATTAATTTCCCTATAATTTCCCAGGGAAATTGTAGGACTTTCCTGTTGCCATGGGGAGTTTTGCGGGTAGGATCGGGGGAATGAGCAGTAAGCGATTCCTGAGTCCTTGGAAAAATTCGTTGGAGAAGCCGGTGATTTATCACTGCGTTTCGCGGGTGGTGGATCGGCGGTTTGTGTTGAAGGAGGAGGAGAGGGAGAAGTTCCGCA
>CAMBTF010000038.1 GCA_945870545.1 Akkermansia muciniphila | reverse complement strand
AAGTTCCGCAAGAGCCACCGCGGATCACGCGCCGGAAACGCCCAGCGCGGAACCACCGTTGCCTTCGGTGACTTCGGCCTACAAACCCTCGAGCGCGCCTGGATGACCACGCGCCAGATCGAGGCCTGCCGGGTCGCGATCAACCGCTCCCTCAAACGGAAGGGTAAGGTCTTTATCCGAATCTTCCCGCACAAATCCATCACCCGCCGCCCCCCTGAAACCCGGATGGGTAAAGGCAAGGGAGCCGTGGACACATGGGTGGCTGTCATCCGCCCTGGCAACATGCTTTTCGAAGTCGCCGGGGTGACCGAATCCGCCGCCAAAGAGGCCATGCGCCTCGCTTCCTACAAGTTGGGCTTCCGCACCCGTCTCGTGACCCGCAATCCGCACCAATAACACTCACCAAGTAACGACCATGGCCGCCACCAAAGCCAAAGACATCCGCGAACTTTCCTCCGACGAGCGCCTCAAGCGCCTCCGCGACCTCAAACAGGAATCCATGAACCTGCGCCTGCAGCGTTCCGCCGGAACCCTCGAAAACCCCGCCCGCTTCAAGCAAGTGCGCCGCGAGATCGCTCAAATCAACACCATCACTAACGAAAAGGCCTGAGCTAGAAAGGGTCGCTAACCTTGACCCGCATCCCAACGATCCACCACCATGAGCGAATCATCCCAGGAAGCCGCACCGGCCGCCACCAGCAACCGCAAAACACGCGTCGGCGTCGTCGTCTCCAATAAAATGGAGAAGACCATCGTCGTCGAATACGTCGCCCGCGTACCCCACCCCAAGTTCAACAAGATCGTCAAACGCTCGAAGAAATTCTACGTCCACGACGAAAAAGGCGAGGCCACCATCGGCGACCGTGTCCGCATCATCGAAACCAAGCCTCTCTCCAAACTCAAGCGCTGGGCGCTCGACGAGATCCTTTCCCACTAACCAATAAAAGCTGAGATACTGAAATGCTGAAAAACTGAAATTTTCTTTCCGCAGCTTCACCCCATTTCAGCGTTTCAGATTTTCAGTTTTCAGCATTTACCAAATAATACTATGATCCAGATGGAAACCAAGCTCGCCGTCGCCGATAACACCGGCGCGCGCACCGCGAAGATGATCGGAGTCCTCGGCAAACGCAGCCGCTCCGCCCGCCTCGGCGATGTCATCACTGCCCACATCCGCGATTCCATCCCCACCGCCTCCGTGAAAAAGGGCAGTGTGGTGAAGGCCGTGGTCGTCCGTACCACCTTCCCGGTTCGTCGCCCCGACGGTTCCGTCCTCCGCTTCGATTCGAATGCGATCGTCATCATCGACAAGGACAACAATCCACGTGGCACCCGTATCTTTGGCCCTGTCGCCCGAGAACTCCGCGAGAAGCAGTTCATGAAGATCGTTTCCCTCGCCCCCGAGGTTCTCTGATTGCCAATATCCGAATCTCCAATACCCAATCTCTTTTCCTCTAATGAGCAGCATCAAGACACACGTCAAAAAAGGCGACCAGGTTCAGATCATCGCCGGCAACCACAAGGGCAAAAAAGGCACCGTCCTCAGCGTCAACGCCGCCAAAGGCCAGGTCGTTGTCGAAGGCGGTCGCACCGTCCAGAAAGCCGTCCGCCGTTCCGAAGCCGATCCCGATGGCGGGATCAAGACCGTGGACGCCCCCGTCCACATTTCCAACGTAAAGAAACTGGGCTAAGTCTTTCACGAGGCCGCCCGCGCTTAAGCGTAAACACAAACCACGCGCTGACCCGCTGAAACCAATGAGCACACCCGCACTACTGCAACACTACAAAGACAAGGTTGTCCCGAGCCTCACCAAGAAGCTCGGCTACACCAACCCTCACCAAGTCCCGCGGCTTGAGAAAATCGTCGTCACCTCTTGCATGGGCAAAGCCCCGGACCGCAAGGTGGCCGTCGATGACGCCGTGACCGAGATCTCCAAGATCACCGGACAGAAGCCTTCCATCACGTTTTCGAAAAAGGCCGTCGCCAACTTCAAGCTCCGCGAGAATGAGCCCCTCGGCGCCCGCGTGACTCTCCGCGGCGCCCGCATGTGGGAGTTCCTGCATCGGTTCATCAACGTCACCGCACCGAACATCCGCGACTTCCGTGGCATCTCCTCCAAGTCCTTCGACGGACGCGGTAACTACGCCTGTGGCATTTCGGATCAGACGATTTTCCCGGAGATCGAGCTCGACCAGGTAAAACGCCAGATCGGATTCGACCTGATTTTCGTTACCTCCGCCCCCACTGACAACGAAGGCCGTGAGCTCCTCATCGAGCTCGGCATGCCTTTCCGCGATACCAAGAAAGCCGAGGAAGCCGAGGAAGCCAACAAGGCCGCCGCCGAACCTGCCATCGCTTAACCCTTACCCAACCACTAAAAGGAAACCACCACCATGGCAGTTCTCACAGATCCTATCTCCGACTTCCTCACCCGCTTCAAGAATGCGGCGCGTGCAGGCAACGAGACCTTCACCGCTCCCTACTCCAAGATCAAGGCCGACATCGCCGAGATCCTCAAGCAGGAAGGCTACCTCTGGAAATACGAGGTCGTAACCGGCGAGCGCACCGAGCTAAAAGTCAGCCCGAAATTCGTCGATGGCCGCCCGGTCCTCACCGATCTCAAGCGCGTCTCGAAACCTGGTCGTCGCCAATACGTCGGCTCACAGGAAATCCCGCGCGTTATGTCCGGCCTCGGCATCTCGATCCTTTCCACCCCGAAAGGCGTCATGTCCGGCACCTCCGCCAAGCGCCAGAAGCTCGGCGGCGAACTCCTCGCCAACATCTGGTAACCCCTAACTCGAACCATATAACACCATGTCACGAGTCGGACTCAAACCAATCTCTCTGCCCGCCAAAGTCGCCATTAAGGTCGAGGGCAACACCGTCCAAGTCGAAGGCCCCAAGGGTAAGCTCGACTTCTCGGTTCCCGCCGGTATCTCGCTGAAATCCGAGGACGGAAACGTCATCGTCTCACGAGCCACCGAGCAACGCGAACACCGCGCCCTTCACGGCACCGTGCGCAGCATCGTCAACAACATGATCACCGGAGTCTCCACGGGCTTCGTCAAGGATCTTGAAATCCACGGGGTCGGCCTCCGCGCCGCCGTAAAAGGATCGGATCTCGACCTTTCGCTCGGCCGTTCGCACCCGCTCCTGCACCCTATCCCATCCGGCCTCACGGTCACGGTGAACGAAAACACCAAGATCAAGGTCGAGGGAATCGACAAGCAACTCGTCGGACAGTTTGCCGCCGAAGTCCGCGGATTCTATCCGCCCGAGCCTTACAAGGGCAAGGGAGTCCGCTACGTCGGCGAGAAAGTCCGCCGCAAGGAAGGCAAGAGCGTCGGCAAGTAACCTGAAACATCACTATTTTCATGAGCACCATCCAACGCAAAACCATCCGCCAGCGGATCCACAGCCGCATCCGCCGCAAGGTGGCCGGCACCACGGAGCGTCCGCGCCTCGCGGTCTATTTCTCCAATCAGCACGTTTACGCACAGCTGATCGACGATTCAGCAGGCCGCACGCTCGTCTCCGCCTCCACCATGGACAAGAGCTTCGAAGGCAACGCCTCCAATATCGCTTCGGCCCAAAAGGTCGGACAGCTTGTCGCAGAGCGCGCCCAGGCAGCGAACATCTCCGACGTGGTCTTCGACCGCGGAGGTCACCTCTATCATGGCAAGGTGAAAGCCCTTGCCGACGCAGCCCGCGAAGCCGGCCTTAAATTCTAATTCCCCATCACATGGCAACTACTTCAGAAAATGAAACCGCACCGGTCGCAGCGACGGCAGCGGAAACCCCAACTCCCCAAGCATCTCCTGCTCCAGAAGCCCGCTCCGGCGGCTACCAGGGTGGTGGCGGCGGTGGGCAGGGACGCGGAGGATTTGGCGGCGGCGGAGGATTCGGCGGCGGTGGCGGATTTGGCGGCGGCGGCGGCGGTGGTCGTGGTCGCGGCGGTCCGCGCCGTGAGGAGCGCCAGGCGCTCACCGATTCCGATGGCAACGAGCTTTCCGAAAAGGTCGTCTTCATCAACCGTTGCGCCAAGGTCGTCAAAGGCGGCCGTCGCTTCAGTTTCTCGGCTCTTGTGGTCTGCGGAGACAAGCTCGGTAAGGTCGGTCTCGGCTTCGGCAAGGCGAACGAGGTGGCGGATGCCATCAAGAAAGCCAGCGAAGCGGCCCGCAAGGTTCTCAAGCCGATGAGCATCGTGGATGGAACGATCCCCCACGAAATCTACGCGGAATTCGGCGGTGGCAAGGTTCTGCTCAAGCCCGCATCGCCCGGAACGGGGATCATCGCCGGCGGCGGTGTCCGTGCCGTCTGCGAAGCGGTCGGTATCCGTGATATCCTCGCGAAATCCATGGGTTCCTCCAACCACGCCAACGTGGTCAAGGCCACCCTCAAGGCCCTCTCCTCCGTCCGCACCCGCGACCAGATCCTCGGATCCCGCGGAAAGAAGAAGAAAGAGAAAGCCATCTAAGATGGCGTTAGAAGTTATTTGTTATTGGTTATTAGGTATCCACTGCAAATAGCTCTTCCCGTATAACTTCTAACCAATAACGTTTAACCACACACAAAAATGGAACTCCACAATCTTAAGCCGAATCCCGGCGCCAAGCATCGCACCAAACGCCTCGGTTCGGGCGAAAGCTCGGGTCTCGGTAAGACCTCCGGCAAAGGCAACAAGGGTCAGAAAGCCCGTTCCGGCAGCGGCACCCGCGTCGGTTTCGAAGGCGGCCAGATGCCCCTTCACCGCCGCCTGCCCAAGCGCGGCTTCAATAACTTCGACTTCCGCGATGTCTTCATCGTCGTAAACGTCGGCGATCTCGACGACCGTTTCGAATCCGGTGCTCTCATCAACGAGAAATCCCTCCGCGAGGCGGGTCTTGTCAACGGCCCGTGTGATAAGATCAAGCTTCTCGGCGATGGCGAGGTTGAGAAGGCTTTCACCGTCTGCTTCCACAAGGTCAGTAAGACCGCGCGGGAGAAGATCGAGAAGGCCGGCGGTAGCTTCACCGAACCTGCCCCGAAGACCCGCACACCCGTGACGACGGAAGGCGAGTGACAACGCGAACCGGTGCATGACCTGATTTCGGAAAGGAAGCCTAGCCGCTTCCTTTCCGCGTGATGAAAGCCCGCCTCCGGTGTTTTCTTAGAGTTTAAAATTTAAAATTTAAAGTTTCCATCCACCATGATCTCCGCCTTTGCGAACACCTGGAAAATCCCCGAACTGCGGGATCGCATCCTTTTCACCCTTGCTCTCATCGTCATCGTCCGGCTCGGTGTCCACATTACCCTTCCGGGAGTGGATGCGAACGTGATCAAGCTTTGGCTCGACGACGTGGCGAAGCAGGATCCGACGACTCCCGGCGGCGGTGTTACCGCGCTGCTCACCGTGTTCTCCGGCGGCGGACTCACCCAGGCGGGTGTTTTCGCGCTGGGCATTATGCCCTACATTTCCGCTTCGATCATGGTGCAGCTCATGACGGCAATTGTGCCGAAGTTCTCGAGGTTGGCCCGCGAAGATGGCGGTCGGCAGAAGATCACCCAATACACGCGCTACATTACGATCGTGATTGCGCTGATACAGGGTTACTTCGTCGCCCAATCCCTTACCAAGCCCGAGACCTTGCCCTACATGCAGGGGGTGGAAAATTTCGGGAAACTCGTCCCGGACCCATCGGCCACCTGGCTCATGCTCACCGTGCTCACCATTGTGGCGGGAACCATTCTATTGATGTGGATTGGTGACCAGATCACGGAAAAGGGCATTGGCAACGGCATTTCCATCATCATCACGGTGAACATCATCTCCGCCCTCCCCGGCGCGCTGATCCAGGCGTGGGGTTATTTCACCGACGGCGATCCATTCAAGGCGATCATGATGGTCGTGATGATCGCGCTCCTCCTCATTGTCATCGCGGGCACCATCGCGATCACTCAGGCCCAGCGCCGCATCGCGGTGCAATACGCGAAACGTGTCGTCGGCCGCAAGCAGTTCGGCGGGCAGACGCAATACCTTCCCCTCAAGGTCAACTACGCCGGGGTGATGCCGATCATCTTCGCCACGGCGGTTCTCTCGCTGCCGCCGATGATGCTGACATGGTTTTTCCCTGAGCAGCCATGGGCCACGAAGCTTTACGGAGAACTCGTAGGCGGCGGCATGTGGTATTTCATCCTCGGTGGTATTGGAATCTTCCTGTTCTCCTACTTCTGGGTGGCGATGATGTTCCAGCCCTCGCAGATCGCGGAAGACCTCAAGCGCAACGGTGGATACATCCCCGGCCAACGCCCCGGCAAGCCCACCGCGGATTTCCTCGACTTCACGATGACCCGCCTCACTTTCGCGGGTGCCATCTTCCTCGCTCTCCTATTTTTCCTGCCCGCTCTGATCGGAAAAATCGTCGGCCTTCCCCAGAATTCGCTCGTTCTCCAGTTTTTCGGCGGCACCTCGCTGCTGATCATGGTCGGTGTCGTGCTCGATGTGATGCGCCAGGTGGAGACCCACCTCCTGCAGAAGCATTACGACGGTTTCCTGCGGAAAGGCAAACTTAAGGGTCGCTACGACCGCCTTGGCAACCAGAGCAGCGCTGCCCCGCGCAACGCGATCGTCTATCTCTGGGTCGTCATTGCCATCCTTGTTGTGCTGGGCATCACCGCCTACATCTACAACAGCAGCCACGTCTGAAGCCACGCCGCGGTTGGCGCCCGCCCTGTCCCGATGCGAATCGTCCTACTCGGCCCGCCCGCTTCCGGAAAAGGAACCCAAGGACGCAGGCTTGCTGCGAGCCTCGGCCTCGGATACCTCAGCACCGGTGCGCTGCTCCGCGAGAACATCGAGGAAAGCACCCCGCTCGGCCTCACCGCCGAGCCCATTCTTGCCCGTGGCGGTTACCTGCCGGACGACCTGATGTGCCCCATCCTCGCCGATTGGCTGGGAAAAAATGACTCCGGTAAAGGTTGGGTGCTCGACGGATTTCCCCGCAGCTTACCGCAGGCGGAATTCCTCGATGGCTGGCTTTCGCAAAACGGCGCTGCTCTCGATGCCGCCGTCGCGCTCGAAGCCCCTTTTGATGAACTCCTACGCCGCACGCGCGAACGCGTCGAGTGCCCCGGCTGCCGTTGGACTGGCCAGCGCCGCGAGCTTTCCGAAGGCGGCCTCTGTCGGAAGTGCGGCAAGCCCGCCGCGCCCCGCGATGATGACGACGAGGAAAATTTCCGCAACCGCCACGCCGAATTCACCGCCCTGACCGTCCCTGTCATCGACTTCTACCGCACAACCCACAGGCTTATCCCCGTCACCGCCACCGGCACCAAGGAAGAGACCGCCGCCACCATCCTCTCTTCATTAGGATTTAAAATTTAACATTTAAAGTTTCCCGCCATGCGCACCCGCATCCCCATCAAGTCCCCCAAGGAAATCGAACGCATGCGCGAGTCCGGCCGCACCGCCTCGGACATACTCCAGCAGCTCGCCGCTGCGGTCGCGCCCGGCGTCAGCACCAAGGAAATCGACAACCTTGCCGCTGATCTCATGGCAAAAAACGGCTGCAAGAGTGCCTTTCTTGGCTATCGCGGATTCACCGGCCAGATCTGCATCTCGGTGAACGAGGAAGTGGTGCATGGCATCGGCGGCCCGCGCCGCATCCAGCCGGGTGACATATTGAAGATCGACGTTGGCATCATCAAGGCCGGCTTCATCGGTGACAATGCCACCACCGTCGCTTGCGGTGAAATCCCCTTGGAAACGAAACGCCTCCTCGCCGTCACCGAGCAATCCCTTTATGAGGCAATCTCCAAAGCCCGCCCCGGCCGCAAGCTCGCCGACCTCTGCGGAGCTGTCGCCGAATATGCCGAGCCCTTCGGTTTCAGCATCGTCCGCGAATTCGTAGGCCATGGCGTCGGCAGGAAACTCCACGAAGAGCCGCAGGTTCCGAATTTCCGCCCGCGCGGCAAATCCCCGACCCTTATGCCCGGCATGACCCTCGCCATCGAGCCCATGGTCAACGCCGGCGTGCCCGAAGTCCGCATCCTCGACGACGGCTGGACCGTCATCACCGCCGACCGCAAGCCCTCCGCTCACTTTGAGCATACCGTCCTCATCACCTACGGCGATCCCGAGATCCTTACGGAACGCCCACGCCTCGCCCTTCCCGAGCAGCTCGGCATACCGCCCCTGAAGGTATGATGACGCCAGTTTCGCCGCGCAACGACTTGCGGATAGACCGTTGCCAAAAGTCCGTGCGCCGAAATATGAACCGGGTGGAAGGTTGCGTTCGGGCGAGATCCCACTATCACTGAGCGCATGAGATTCGCAGTACTCGGCTCCGGCTCCAACGGAAATGCGACCGTCGTCGAGTGCGGCGTGGTGCGCTTGCTCATCGACGCTGGCCTGAGCGCGAAACAGCTGTGCACCCGCCTGACACAGCTCGGTGTTGATCCCGCTTCGTTGCATGGCATCCTGCTCACCCATGAGCACGGAGATCATGTGCGCGGACTGAAAAATTTTCTCAAAACCCGTCCGATGCCCGTATTCGCTACGCGGGACACCGCCCACGTCGTCCGTGAGCAAGGCATCTCGGGTGCAACTTGGAAAACTTTCGAGGCCGGGCAGACATTTCCCATCGCACACCTCAATATCGAAACCTTCGCGATCCAGCATGATGCGGTCGATCCTGTCGGCTTCGTGATCGGCAACGCCGCGAACCGTCTCGGCCTGGTTTCCGACGCGGGCTTCGTCACCCGCAGTATGACCGAGCGCCTGCGGAACCTCTCCGCCCTTTTTGTGGAGGCGAATTACGATGATGAACTTCTCGAACTCGACACCAAGCGCCCTTGGTCGATCAAACAGCGCATTTCCTCGAAACACGGCCACCTCTCCAACGTCCGGGTCGGCGAGTTACTCCGCGAGATCGCCCACGCGGGACTTTCACAAATTGTATTTGGCCATCTCAGCTCGGATTGCAACTGCCCGAAAAAGGTTACCGAAGTTTTCGGAAAGTGCTTGCGCGAACTCGGCCACGATCACACCGCCCTCCATTGCGCGACACAATCCGAGCCAACCCCATGGTTCGAGGTCGCCAAGCCATTCCGGCTGGCGTGAGTAAAGTGAAATTCTGCTTTGCAGTGAGGAGGCCGTCGTATTAGCGTAAGACTATGGTTGTAACCGTCAACATACCGGATGACCTTGTGGCAGAGTTGGGAAACGGATTCGGTAATCTCGGTCGCACAGCCCTTGAGGCTCTGGCGGCGGAGGCCTACTCGAAGGATGTCCTGTCACTGGAGCAGATCCGGAGAATGCTGGAGCTGGAATCACGCTGGGAGGCTCAGGAGGTGCTTGGCAGATACGGAGTGTGGCCCGGGCAGTCGGCTGCTGAGATCCTGGAAGATGCCCGCCGTTCATCGGAATTCCGGCAAGCCGTCCTGTGATTATCATCTGCGACAACTCGGCGCTTTCGGGCCTTGCCGAAATAGGTGAGTTGGATTTGCTCCGCAGGCTTTATGGCAAAATCCATGTCACAGGCACCGTGCTGCAAGAAGCGATCCATGCAGGCGCGCCGGTGAGTTTGAGATCCTTGTTTCTCAGCCAACCCGATTGGAAAGAACGGGTTTCCGCTTGAGCCGCCAGATCGTGGAGACACTGCGTCAAAACCTAGCGCACGGACGGCGATCCGCCGGGGAATGAATGTCGCCCGCGACGGGAATTTTTCCCACAATCCGC
>CAMBTF010000037.1 GCA_945870545.1 Akkermansia muciniphila | reverse complement strand
AAAGTAATCTGCGGTCATAAAATCTTCTCTGATTTCTGATTTCTGATTTCTGATTTCTGGTATCTGGTATCTCGTATCTGGTTTCTGGAATCCGGTTTCTCAATAAACGTCGCGTTGGTATCTTTTAGATTTCTTGAGGTTTTCGACATAGGCCTCCGCCTCCTCGCGGCTTTTCGAACCGAAGTTTTCGACGATGCTGATAAGCGCCTCGTGGACGTCGGCGGCCATGCGATTGGCATCGCCGCAGACGTAGAAGTGGGCACCTTCCTCAAGCCAAGCGTAGAGTTCCGCGCCTTTCTCGACCATCTTGTCCTGGACATAGACCTTTTCCGGCTGGTCGCGGGAAAAGGCGAGGTCGAGCTTGGTAAGTTGGCCGTTTTTCAGGAAATCCTGCCACTCAAGCTGATAGAGGAAATCATAGGTGTAGCGCTGATCGCCGAAAAAGAGCCAGTTTTTCCCCGTGGAACCGAGGGCCGCACGATGCTCGACAAAAGCGCGGAAGGGAGCGACCCCTGTGCCCGGCCCGACCATGATAATCGGTGTGCCGCCATCCGCGGGGAGGCGGAAATTTTTGTTAGGCTGCACGAAGACCGCGACGTTCGTGCCCGACTTCGCCACATCGCTGAGATAGGTCGAGCAAACACCTTTCCGTGACCTACCATGAGTCTCGTATCTCACTGCGGCCACCGTGAGATGCACCTCTTCCGGATGCGCGAGCAGACTGGAAGCTATCGAATACAATCTGATCGGCAGCTTCCGGAAAATCCCAGTCAGCGCTTCGGCGGAGAGGCCGTTCGGGGCGAAATCGATCAGCGCGTCGATGATCTCGCGACCCTCGATATAGGCGCGGAGCTTGTCGTTCGCATCCTCGGCGAGCAACTCGCCAAGCATCGCTGAGCCAGTGGCCTCGGCGAGTTTCTTGAGAACCACTTTCGAAAGCGCCGTGATATCGAAATCCTCACGCAGCGCATCTGCCAGCAGTTTTTTTCCGGCACCCTTTACCTCGATTTCTTCGGTGCCGTTCAGCTTCGCGGCGTTTAGCACATCTTTCACCATCTGCGGGCAATTCGTAGGCTGCACGGCGAGCGCATCGCCCGGTTCATAGACCATGCCACTGCCTTCCAAGGAAAGCTCAACGTGGACCGTCTCTTTCGCTGAGCCCTCGCCGTTTAGGAGGATATTTTCATTCACCTCGGACGGAAACGGGTTTTTCTTCCCGAACTCCTCGGAACCAGCGACGGCAGCCACCTGTGCCGCTACCACCGTGGCGGTCGGTGCAAGCGCGGTCATCGCGGAGGCAACCCAAGTGCTGTAGGTATCCTCGTAATCCACATCGCAATCCGCGCGTGGCGCGACGCGTTTCCCGCCCATCTGCTCAAGGCGCGCATCGAACTGTTTCCCGATCTCGCAGAATTTCTCATACGAGGTATCGCCCAACCCGCAGACGGCAAAACGCAGGCCGTCCAGCTTCAGATCGGCTGTCATAAATTCTTTGTGGAAACCGACTGCCGTTTCGGGAGCCTCGCCATCGCCCCAGGTGGAGACGATCACCAGCAGATTCTCCTCCTTTGCGAGGTCGGCGGGCGAGATGTCGGCCATGTTTTTCATCACGGCCTTGAAACCCCTTTTCTTCGCATCCTTCACTGCGCGATCCGCCAAGGCCTCGGTGTTACCGCTTTCGGTGCCGTAAAGAACCGTGAGTTTCCCAGCGGAAACGGGGGCGGTGGCACCAACGGGTGCGGCGGCACCGGCAGCAAGAAATCCGCTTAGCCAGCCACGCTGCAAGACGTCGAATCCAGCAAGTAGGGAATCCAACGCCTTGCGTTGGTCGGGAGAGAACGGTGAACTTTCGGGAAGCATAATCCTTAGTATATTACCTTGTTTTGTCAGGTTTGCGCCAAACGCTGCACCAACTACTCATCGGAAGCAACCGCTTTTTCGAGAAAATCCATACAGGGCGATCAAGCTAGGGAGTGAAAATCCGGCTAATTTGGAATTTTACCTCAGAGGACACGGAGAACACAGAGGCTCTTCTGCCATACTTACAGGTTTCGAACCAAGACCTCCGTGTTCTCTGTGTCCTCCGTGGTTGAAATTTTTTCCATCCATGAACCCAGCCTGCTCTTGCCCTGCTTAAAGGGAAAACGGGCTTGGCTTTTCCCTAGCTTGATCGCCGTGAAAATCCATATCTGCTGAACCACGCCCAAAACCGGATGCCATCAAACAGTAGCCGCAAGGAAACGCCTCTGAGCGGCGGCTTCCGGATTTTGCTCGGCGGGTGAAATGGCGGGCTTGGTATCTGCTAGGAGTTCGTCGCGGAACTTCGCAATGATCGCCTCGACCGGCCACGAGGAAGCCTCGCCGAACGCGCAGATGGTTCGTCCGTCGATCTGATAGGCCACGCTTTCCAAAGTCGTGATATCCTCGGGCGTCGCTTGTCCTGCCACGAGGCGGTCGGAGATTTTTTTCATCCAGGTGGAACCCTCGCGGCACGGCGTGCATTGGCCGCAGGATTCGTGGGCGTAGAAGGCGTTGAGGTTGTTGAGCACCCAGGACATTTTCCGGGTGTCGTCGAGAACGATCACCCCGCCCGAACCGGCCATGGAACCGCAGGCGGCGAGGGAGTCGAAATCCATCGGGATATCCCAGAAGGAAAGCTCGCGCTCGGTGCCATCCGGGTTCTTTAGCTTGAAAACCTCGCTGGCCTTGAGGATTTTCGAGGACGATCCGCCGGGGATCACGGCCTTGATTTCCCGGCCGTCCTTCGGGCCGCCGCACATCTCGTAAAGCAGCTCGCGCATGGTGACCTTGCCGACCTCGACCTCGAAGTATCCGGGATTTTTCACGTCGCCTGAAACGCAAAGGATGCGGGTGCCGGTGTTGCGGGCCACACCGAGCTTCGCGTATTCATCGCCGCCCATGCGGATGATGTGTTTCACATGACAGAGCGACTCGACATTGTTCACGATCGTCGGACACATGTAGAGGCCCAGGGCGGCGGGAAAATACGGCGGCTTGATGCGCGGATAGGGGCGTTTTCCTTCCAGCGATTCGATGAGTCCCGTCTCCTCGCCGCAGATGTAGGCACCCGCGCCGCGGTGGACGTAGATCTCAAGATCGAAACCGGAACCAAGGATGTTTTTACCGACGAAATTCTTCGCACGCGCCTCCTCGATCGCCTTCTCGACGATGAGCGCCGCCTCCGGAAATTCCTCGCGCAAATAGATGTAGGCGGTGTGGGCGCCGACGGCGAAACAGGAAATGACCATGCCCTCGATGAGCTGGTGCGGATCCTGGTGGAGGATGTAGCGGTCCTTGAAAGTACCCGGCTCGGATTCATCGCCGTTGCAGATCAGATAAACCGGCTTGGTGTTGTTCGGCGGGATGAACGTCCATTTCATCCCGGTCGGGAAACCCGCGCCTCCCCTGCCCCGCAGCCCGGACTTTTTCACCTCCTCGGTAATATCCTTGGGTGCCATCGCGAAAGCCTTCTTCAGATCCCCGTAGCCACCGTCCTGGATGTAGGTCTCGATCGATGGATCCCAACCCACCCGGTCAACGTTCCTGAAAATGAGCCGGTGTTCGCGTTCGTGAGGCGGTTTCGTGTATGAGATCATAGGCGGCGGGCGGAATATGAGCGCGGTTCGAAGGATTGGGAAAGCCGGAATCGGGAAATTGTGAAATTTTTCACAAGCCGCCCACTTTCACCCCCTGACGCAACGCGACCTTGGGAATCTTATCCGTGTGCATCCGTGGTTCTCTTTTTCATTCAGGCAAGTTTTCTCCCTAGTGGAGGAACCCGCCCGGTCGGACGAATTTTTTAGCCCACTTTTGTCTTGCCAAGTTCTCTCGGTTCCGTAGTTTTCGCGCCCCATGCCAAGAGTTGGAGGAAAAGCAAAAACACGGAAAGCCGTCGCCAAGCGCTTCAAAGTCACTGGCACAGGGAAGATCCTGCGTCGTCACCAGGGAAAACGCCACTTGCTTCAGTGCAAGAGCCGCAAGCGCAAACGCGCTCTCGGCAAGGCCGGACTCGTGTCGGACGCTGACATCAAGAGAGTCAAGGAGAACCTTCCCTTCCATTGAGATAGAAGACGAAACGATAGCCACGACCCCGTCCGCGTAACGGACGGCATCCACACGGCCTGATCCGGGAAATCCGGAGACACGAACAGGTGAGACCGTGGGATGAATGACAACAAACGACCTGCTCATAACCACAGAACACAATGCCAAGAACGACAAATTCTCCTGCCAGCCGTGCGCGCCGTAAGCGCACGATCCTGCGGGCCAAGGGCTTCCGCGGTTTCCGCTCGAAGCTCTTCCGTTACGCCAAGGACGCCGTCCGCAAAGCGCAACAATACGAATACCGCGACCGCAAGCGCCGCAAAGGGCAATTCCGCCGTCTCTGGACTCAGCGTATCAACGCCGCCGTCCGTGCCGAGGGAATCACCTACTCCCGCTTCATCGAGGGACTGAAGGCCGCCGGCATCGAGGCCGACCGCAAGATCCTCTCGGATCTCGCGATCACCGACGCCGCTGCCTTTTCCGCCATCGTCGCGCAGGCAAAGCAAGCCCTCGAAAAGAAGGCCGCTTCCGCCGCGTAACCCGTAGCGTATCTAAGTAACATCAACCAGCCGCCCGGTGGAAACGCCGTGCGGCTTTTTTGTGCGGGGAGCATACGCGCCCCCGCGTGTCGCGGAGTGCGCCCCCGCGCTCCGCTGGCTGGAAAGATCCTGTGTCCGTGAAGCGGGAACAACACCCGCCCCACACAAGTTTCGGCTCGCAAAGGCCAACAATTTCTAACAATCTCACCACGTGAAAACCGTCCTCATCGCCCTATCCCTCACCACCCGGATCTTCGCCAGCACAATCTCGGTCGTTTCCATCCACGAGCCGGTCAGCCTCCACGGCACGGATGTGGATGGCATGATCGCGGATACCGGAGAGGCCCTCCAGGCCACCGTCATCGCCCGCCCGATGGCTCTCACCGGCGCGTTTCCCGAAGTCCTCGTCGAGTCCATCCGCACTCCCCACAAACTCCCCACCAACAACCCGAACTACAAGGTCGAGGAAGCGAATCTGCTCGTCCTCTGCAACGTGAACATCAGTGCCGAACTGACCGATAAGAGCCTGTTGGTGGAGATCGATGTCAGCCAGCTGAGCATCCCGGTGGAGGTAGATCTCACTAGCCGCCAGCTGCTGAAACTCTCCCTCGTCGCCCTTCGCCGCACCCTGGAGGAATATCACCGCCCGCAAACCGAGCCGCTCAATGTCATCGTAGCCATCACCGGAACCAGCGAGAACAATGCCAGCCTGCTCGATCTGGGGGTCACATTCACGCTCGCAGAGGAGCCGTAGCTTCGTCTCCCAAAAAAAAATCCACATCCCGCATGTTCGGAGTTGGAGCTTGCGCCTGGCGTGTTCAACCTATCGCCCGATGTCAGCCACTTCGAAAGACCCACGCCCCTTCAAACGCGCCGTCCTTAAACTCAGCGGAGAAGCACTCCGCGAGCCCGGCTCGACGGATAATATTTCGCCCGAAATCGTCCAGCGCATCGCCGCCGAGATCAAGGAAGCCGTCGATAGCGGCCTGCAACTCGCCATCGTCGTTGGTGGCGGAAATTTCTGGCGCGGAGCCGCCGCCTCCGCTCGCGGCATGGATCGCGCGACAGCTGATTACGTCGGAATGCTCGCCACCGTCATGAACGCCTTAGCTCTTGAGGGCGCACTTTCCCACATCGGTGTTCGCTGCACGGTGATGTCCGCCATCGAGATGAAAAACGTGGCCGAGCCTTTCATCCGCCGCAAGGCCGAGCACCAGCTCGACAAAGGCACCGTAATCATCTTCGCAGCCGGCACCGGCAGCCCGTTTTTCTCGACCGACACCACTGCCGCCCTCCGCGCCAGCGAAATGGGCGCCGACGTCATCCTCAAGGCCACCCAAGTGGACGGCGTTTACGATTCGGATCCGAGAAAAAACCCAGACGCCAAACGCTTCGAGACCGTCACCTTCCAGCACTGCCTGGAAAATCGCCTCAGCGTCATGGACGCCACCGCCTTCAGCCTCTGCATGGACAATAACATCCCTATCGTCATTTTCGACCTCGGCCCCAACGGCAACCTCTCCCACGCCCTCCGCTCCCAGCCCATCGGCACCCTCGTCCACGGCGAGTAGGAGATCCAAAATCAACAATCATCAATCAACAATCATCAATCCGATGCCCCAAGATCCAGCCACCGCCCTCAAAGAAGTCGAAGCCCACATGTCCGCCGGGATCGATCATCTCGTCCAGGATTTCTCCGGCGTTCGCACCGGGAAAGCCTCCCCCGCCCTGATCGACAACCTCGACGTGTACATCCACGCCTACGGAGCCACGCAGAAACTCAAAAGCCTCGCCGTGATCAGCTCACCCGAGCCGCGCATGCTCAACGTCCAGCCCTTCGATCCCTCCACCACCCGCGAGATCGAGAAAGCGATCCGCGAATCCAAGCTCGGCCTCAACCCCGCCGCCGCCGACCGCTCAATCCGCGTCCCCATCCCGGAACTCTCCGAAGAACGCCGCCGCGACATGGTGAAACTCATCAAGACCCTCGCCGAGGAAGCCAAAGTCCGCCTCCGCGGCTCCCGCAAGGCCGGCATCGACGAAGCGAAAAAAATGAAGGCCGAGAACATCCTCACCGAGGACACCCTCAAGACTCACGAGAAGTCCATCCAGGATCTGACCAACAAATTCACCAAGCGCATCGACGAACTCGCCGCCGCCAAGGAAGAGGATCTGATGAAGATTTAAACCTGAAATTTTAAACTTTAAACCTTAAGGAAGAGTCGCGATTCGTAACGATCCCCGATTCTTCACATCGATCTTCCTCTTCCTTGAAATTTAGCGTTTAAAGTTTCGAGTTTCTGAGTTTTTCGGCTTGCGCAGCATCCGCGTCCTCACCTAAACCTGCCCCCCGCCGCTGATCCAGCGGCCACCCGGTAACGGGGCGTTAGCTCAGTTGGTAGAGCACTTGCATGGCATGCAAGGGGTCAGCGGTTCGAATCCGCTACGCTCCACTTCCCTGTCCCATAAGGGATAGAGGACTTGGAATCGGTGGATATGCTAGGGAACCTCGTTCTCCGCACCTGGACATTTCTCATCTAACGTAGTCCAATGCGTTTTTTCTGTAGCTGAGGAACTCGGCCAAGGACACCTGACCGTCGCGATTTGCATCGGCTTCCTTAAAGGGTGCATCCAAGCTCTTGCGCACAACTGCGCTAGCCTTGGCTTCCGCCAGCGTGATCTTCCCGGAACCGCTGGTATTGATCCTGCGGAAACCCTCAGCAGTGCCGCCGTTGTCGAGAAACTCTTCCCGGGTAATGACCGAGTCCTGGTTCTTGTCGAAGCGAACAAACATTTCGCCGATCATGTGGGAGTCATACTCGGACCGTGAGACCATCCCATCGCCATCGATATCGGCTTTCTCAAAGGACTGCTGTGGAGTGGGAACGGTGGATCGGGTGACGCAACTGGTGACCGCAATTGCGGCTGCGAAGAGGGGGATGATCGAGATGAATTTCATATCTGGTAAATGGGAGTTTGCTTTCTGGGGAAGGGTTACGGTTAAGCTGTAGGGTTGAACCGGGTAAGGTGAAACAAAGAAGAATCTCTACCAACTCATCGTATTTCTCATGATCGCTTTGCCAAGAATTCTTTTCCGCAAGGAACTTGCTTTCCCCGTGGCTGGGAGCGTTGAGCGTCTGGTGGAGTTGCGTGATATAGAGAAGGGGTTTTGCAACCCCTTTGAACAAGTCTAGCGAATGCATTTCCCCGTCCTCCGAAAGGGGTTTCAAACCAAATGTGTTCGGCATCCTCTGTGCTTACCGTGTTCTTTCCGCGTCTTCTCCTTTGGCTCCTCCGAGGATGTTTACTGCACTTACCCGCTGTGGGGGTGATGCTCTTGCCTTCCCGGTGGACGTACGCGCCTCTGAGCCCGGATTTTCGGCCGGGCTGGCGCGGCGGATCTCAGGCTCCTCTGAAAAATTCCCCTCTTGCGATGCGTCTCTCCTCCGCGCGGGCTTGGGCGCTGGCCATCTCATCGAGCTGTTGCGCGACATCTCCGGAACTCGCCATTCCCATCGCATGCCAACGCATCAGTTCCCAGATGCGTTTCGACGGCCTCTTGCCCATCTGCAGCTGGAGCAGCAGCGAGGCGATGAGGGCGAGATAGATCTGAAGGGTCGCCCCGTTGCGGCTCTCCGCCATCCAGTGGCCGCAACCCATCACGCATTTCACCCAGCGGAAATAGTATTCGATGCCCCAGCGCTGCTTGTAGAGTAGCGCGAGATCCGCAGCGGAGAGGGTTTCGGCCTTCAGGTTGCTGACGATGAAAAGGATTTCCCCGGTGACGCCTTTCACCTGGATGAGGCGCAGCGGCTCGCTCTGTTTGCGCTTGCCGCCGAGGCGCACCAGATCCTGGCGCAGGACTCCGGCCTCCGCGTCACCGGGAGCCAGCGGAATGGTTCCGAGGAACTCCACCACCGCGCTGTCCCTCACGCGGATGCAGAAGCTGCAACCCTTCGCCCGGAGGTCATCGAAAAGGCCGTAGTCGATCCCGAAGTAGCGGTCGGCCACGTAGGCTCCGCCTTTCCAAAGGCGTTTGCGAAGCTCGGCGCGCTCACACACGCGCGCCTCGCAGACCGAGGCTTTGGCCGGGGTGTCGGCACCGACGTGAAAGGAGAGGTGGAGTTTGACGCCATTGGCATCGCCGTTGCGTCCCGCCCCGAAAAGGGCCCAAGCCATGCGGGGAAGGGCGGGCCAGACCGAGCCGTCGTGCGACATCCACTCGCGCACGGCCTTGGATTTCCCCTCCATGGAGGCTCCGTGGCGGGCGCGGACTTCCTCCGAAAGGCTTTCGAAAACCGCTTCGAGGATGGCGGGATCGACGAGGTGCTGGGTTTCCGAAAAGCTGCCGAGGCTCACGGGATTGGAGCAGATCTCGCGGCGGACCTTGGGCAACCGGGAGGCGGCGGAGAGGCCCCGGAGGGTGTTGGCCACGGGATTGAGCAGGCCGAAGAGCATGAGGCCGAGATAGTCGCCCATGTCTAGGAGGCGTCGCTTGTCCACGAAGCTGGGATGGGCGGTTCGTCCCATGTTGGCGGCGGCGAGATGCTCGCGGAACTCCCGGTGCAGACGGAAAAATCCCAGTTCCTTCTGGGTGATCTCTCCGGGTTTGACTCGCGGCTCCTTCAACGCGGGTGATTCTCCACATCTGCGGAAAAAGTACAAGTGGCATTTCCGTCACATACAGGGCTGTTAGAGCCAGCAGTTACGATGCCGAACACATTTGGTTTGAAACCCGCATGCCTATGAATATGCGAAAGGGATTTTGGCATGGCGGATGCAATCTGCCGCAACAGTCCACATCCGCTCTTGTCCAATATCGAGATGGGAGGCAAAGTTCGCGCGTTCATGCGCGCGACGGCTTTCCGATGGGTGATGCGCGGCGAGCCCTTTTTACCAAATGGGCACGCTGCGGCAGAGGATTTCCCTGAGATCCTCCGCCACCTCGTGCGCCAGCGGGGCATTCCGGAGGGCGAGGCGCTGGAGGCCTTCCTGCACCCGAAGCTCAAGAATCTAAGCGACCCTTTCCTGATGCCCGACATGCGCGCCGCTGTCACGCGCATCCTTGAGGCGGCGGATCGGAAGGAGAGTGTCTGCATCTTCGGCGACTACGATGTGGACGGGATTTCCTCGATCACGCTGATGACGAAAATCCTCCGCGCCTACGGGCTGAAGCCTCGGGCGTT
>CAMBTF010000036.1 GCA_945870545.1 Akkermansia muciniphila | reverse complement strand
ACGGGTGTTCCCGGGTAAGGTCGAGAAGCTGTTTTCCAGGAAATCGAAAAACGCTTGGTGCAGCATCTCCTCGTTCTGGGTTTTCACCACGCTGTTGCCCAGCGCCAGCGTCGAATACGATGTGGTGAAAATCATGCCCGCGAGAAGTGCGACAAGGAGCAGGGCGACCACGAGTTCCAGCAGGCTGAAGCCGCGATCCGAGTAGAGGGGGGGATGGGGTGAGTGGGTGAGGGGGTGAAATGAGAGAGCACCCCCCATCTCACTCTCACCCTCTCTCCCGCTCCTCTTCAAACCTTTCATGGCTGATACATGGGGTTATAGCGCCAGGTTTCGGCGGAGCGTTCCTGCCACGCGCCGTTCTCGTACCAGTTTGCGATGACCTTGATGTGGAACATTTGCTGGAGTAACTCGCCGTCTTGGTTCTCCATGTCCTCGATGGGTTCGATCACGACGTCGAGCTCGATGTCGGTGCCCTCGACCGGGATCTGGGTCACGCCTTCCTCCAGCATCGGCATGCTGAGTTGCTCGGTGAGCGCGGAATCGAGGATGCGGGTGATGCGAAGCTCATTCTGCGCTAAATTCGCCGCCCCGGCCATGCGGTGGAAGGCCACGGTGAGACCTGTGCAGGCGATCGCAAACACCGCCAGCGCGAGAACCACCTCCAGCAGGAGGAAGCCGCGCTTTTTTCTGGAAACTTTAAACTTCAAACTTTAAACCCTAATTTTTGGACTAATTACTTCTAACAAATAACTTCTAACGGAATTCTACTTCGCCTCCAGTTCGGAATCGGAGATGGTGGCGGTGAGCGGGTGGTAGGTGTCCTGTGCGTAGCTTTCGCCTACGGTCATGCGGACGGTGATGGGCTCGGAAAGGCCGTTGGGATCGAAGCGCCAGACGGGGACGAAGTTCTTGGATGGGGCTACGAAATCCTTGGTGTTCCAGCGGCGCACGCCGAGGGTAATGTCGGGGTCGGTGGTGATTTCCTCGCGCAGGGTCGGGCCGTCATCTTCATCGACCGCCGTGCCGCCGATCTGGTTGCCCAGCGCGGTTGTCCGCTCGGACTCCGAGGCTTCCGCGAAAGGGAGGAGGCGCAGCTTGTTTTCATGGAACTCGATGGCGTAGGGCTTTTGGTGAAGGATGGCGGCGGTGCGCGCTTTCTTGGCGAGGAGCTCGATTTCGCTGGAGGTGCTGGTGAGCGCACGTTCGGAAGAGGATCCGAGCATCACCCCGACGGCTGCGCCGAAAACGACGCCAGCCACCAATAGCACGATGACGATCTCAAGGAGAGTGAAACCGAAGGGGGCGGATTGGCTCGGCCGCGTCCACTTAGTCTTGGGATGACATATCATCGTCAGTTCCTTCCTGTTTGTCAGGACCGAAGGTATAGATTTCGAAGGTCGACGAGTCTTTCTTGCCGGGGTTGCGGTATTTGTAAAGCTCGCCCCAAGGGTCGAGTGGGACGCCTTTTCCCGCGCTCGCCCAGCGTTTGGGAAACGGCGGGGTGGTCGGCTTGACAAATAGTGCTCCAAGACCTTGGGCGCTTGACGGCGGATTGCCGGCAAGCATGGCGTAACTGCGGACAGCCGACTCAATGTTCTGCATGTCACCCTCGGCACGCTTGATTTTCGCTCCATCCCCCAGCTTGCCGAGCATCGCGATGGAGCCGCCGAGGATCACGGCGATGATGCCGAGGACGATGACAATTTCGAGGAGGGTGAAGCCGGAGCGGATTTTGGATTTTTGATTCTGGATGTTGGATGGGCCGAGTTTCATAGTGGTTGGTTAGAAAATGCCGGAGCGCAGGGTTCTTGTCTGAAAAGGTGGGTTCGGTCAATCCACAGGTTGGGCGCGGAGAGGGGCTTCCTCGACGGGATGGGCGCGCAGGGGCGGTTCCTCGACGGGTTGTGCGCGGGGAGGGGAATGACCCTCCTCGATGGGAGTGGCTCGCGGCGGCGTAGCATCTTCGGCTTCGGAAACGGGGACCGCCCGGGCGGGATGGATCGGGCAGAGATCGCCTGTGCTGGGCGCGATGTCCTTTGGAATTTGTTCACCGTAAGCGGTTCCCGCGCTGCGGCACCCCGCCGTGGCGCGTTTCCCGGAAAGGCGGCATAGCTCGATGTCGGCGAGGTCGATCTTCGAGTGCAGCTCGCCGGCCTTATAGCCGAGGCGGTCGGCAGTTTTCATCACATGCACCCAAACCGGCAGGGCGAGAGTGGAGCCGAAACCGCCCTGGATTGTTTTCTTGGGTTGGTCGAAGCCGACCCATACGGCGCAGGTGAGGCTGGAAGAATAACCGGCGAACCATGCGTCTTTGAAATCGTTGGTGGTTCCGGTCTTTCCGGCGGCGGGCTTGTCAAAGCCGAGCCGTTTCATGGAGGCAGCGGTGCCCGAGCTAGCCACTTGCTGGAGGATTTTGGAAACCGACCACGCCGAGCCGGTGTTGGCGGCCTGGTAGGGCAGGGGCGGGGTGCGATACAGGATGTTTCCGTCGCGATCTTTGATCTCGGAGACGAGAAAAGGCCGGTAGCGTTGGCCGTCGTTGGGGAAAATCGTATATGAGGTCGCCACTTCCCACGGGCTTGCCTCCCATGAGCCGAGGTAAGAGGAGGGTGTTTCCGGCATCGCCATCCCGAAGCCCGCCTTGCGTGAGACTTCCTTCACATTGGAAAGCCCGGCGTAATTCCCCACGCGGACTGACATGGTGTTGCGGGAACGGATCAGGCCGTAGGAAACCGGATGCATGCCGCCGAATTTCCCGTCCGAGTTGTTAGGCCGCCATGTCGCTGCGCCCTTGATCTCATTCCGGTAGATCGGGCCGTCGGAAATCAGGGTGGAGGGCTGCATGCCCTTGTCGAAGGCGGCGAGATAAACGAAAGGCTTGAAGATCGATCCGATCTGGCGGCGCGCCTGGATCGCGCGGTTGAATTTGGACTCGTTCGCATCGCGCCCGCCGACAAGGGCGAGCACGGCTCCCGTCCGGTTCTCGATCAGAACGACGGCCCCTTGGATGTATTTCGGCTCCTCGCGCTTGTCTTCCGGCAGGTTTTGCCAACCCGCCCGCGTCTGGTGCGGGTATCCGGAAAGGCGTTCCGTTTCGCGGAGCTTCTTGTCGAGCGCCTCCTCCGCGATGGTCTGCAGACGTTGGTCGATGGTGGTGACGATGGTCAGGCCACCGAGCTGGATATTTTCCTTTTCGAGGATGATCTCCAGATCGCGGCGGATCGCGTCCATCGCGTAGGATTCCTTGGATTCGCGCCGCCACACGGGGCGAACAGTGATCGGCTCCTTTTTCGCGGCGTCCGCCTGTGGCTGGGAAATCTTACCCGTCTTGACCATGCGGGCGAGGGTGGTGTTGCGCTCGCGCTCGGCCGCCTCCATGGAGCGGAAAGGGTTGAAGGCGTCGGGGCCGCGGACGATTCCGGCCAGCAGCGCGGATTCGGAAAGGGTCAGCTCTGCAGGGTGCTTTTCAAAATAGATGCGCGAGGCCTCGCCGACTCCCTTGATCTGGCGACCCCAGTTGATCTGGTTGATGTAAGCTTCCAGGATGCGGTCTTTGGAAAGGGCGGATTCAAGGCGGAACGCGATGGCGATCTCAAGGCACTTGCGGTCGAGCTGCATCATCAGGAGCTTGAGCGGCTGGCTCCGGTTTTCCTCGACCATCTCAGGCGCCTTGAGTTGAAAAACATCGGATGCGAGCTGCTGGGTGATCGTCGAGGCACCTTCCTTTTTCCCTTCGAGGTTTTTCAGGGAAGCCCGCCCGATTCCGAAAACATCAATGGCGCCGTGAGAATAGAAACGCTCGTTCTCGCGGGCGAGGATCGCCTTGCGGAAATCCTCGGACACGTCCTTGAGCGGGACAATGGAGCGCTTCTCGCCGTGGATGCGCCCGATTTCTGTGCCTTGCCGGTCGAGGATGATCGTGCGCTCCGGCATCTTGTTGATGAGGTTGAGGTCGTATTGAGTGGAGCGAATGCTGTACACGCAAGTCAGGACGATGAGCAGGCAGATTCCGGCGACAAAAGGTATGCCGATCAGGCGCGAAAAAAACCGCATTATCCCGCCTGTGCCGCGCGTGAGCCAGAACAGGAGATAGAAGGGCCACAGCAAAAGCAGCGAGAGCGGGTTGGGCGACCCACCCGAGGCGGGCTTGTCCTCGCGGGGACTGTTGCTCTGTTGTTTGCGTTTCGCCATGATCGCTGCGGCATGAAGATACGGGGAAACGCCGAACTTGAAACCGTAAACTTTTCCGAACATCACCCGCCACAAATCGCTAGACGAATGGCTGTCATGGTGTCGATTGTGGGTAGTGATGAAAATGAAAACCATCGTGTGGATCATATTCGCGGCGGCGGGGACAGCCCTCGCCTACGAGCCGGCGGCCACTGTCGCCGATCTTGTGAATCTCGAAAAGAAGGTGGCGGAGGTTTCCACGCAAGCGACGGCGGCCACGGTCGCGCTCGTTTCCGAGAAAACTGGGTCGTCGGGTTCTGGCATCCTTGTTTCCGGGGATGGCTTGATTCTGACCGCCGCGCACGTGGTGCAGGGCATGGAGGAAGTGGATATCTATTTCTCCGACGGCAAGAAATGGCTCGGCAAGGTGCTGGGCGCGAATTTCTCCAAGGACATCGGCATGGTGAAAATGGTCGAAGCCGGGCCATGGCCTTTCGTGAAACTTGGCGAGTCGAAACCGCTGGAGGCGGGGGACTGGGTCGTCGCGCTCGGGCACTCGGCGGGCTTCGATCCGGCGAGGACTCCTCCCGTCCGTTTCGGCAGATTGATGTCAGATGGTCCGGGGAATTATTTCACCACCGACTGCACCCTGATCGGCGGTGATTCCGGCGGGCCGCTCTTCGATCTCGATGGGAATCTCGTCGGGATCAATTCCTCGATCGGTGAGTCATGGAAAAACAACAACCACGCAGGCATCGACGGCTTTCGCGAGGATTGGGATCGGTTGCTCGCGGGCGAGACTTGGGGCACGCTCCAGATGAATCCCATGGCGAATCCGGAGACTCCCGTGCTTGGAATCGGCATGGGCATGAACGAAGGTGCCGACGGTGTGCCCGTTAACAAGGTCGAGCCGAATTCCCCTGCTGCCGCGGCGGGCGTGAGGGTGGGGGATGTGATCCGCTCGGTGGATGGCGACCGCGTCCGCGAGGGGGCGGAGCTCCAGCAGGTGCTGGTGAAGCGCGAGGTCGGCGATGTGGTGAAACTCGGAATCGTCCGTGGTGAGACGGAGGTCGGAATCGAGGTGGAACTGGTGAAACGGGAGGAACTTTTCAGGACAAGATGAGACGCTATCCGCATAAACTTGGCGCCGCTCTGCTGATCTTAGCAACATCACCGGCAAACTCTCAACGCATGCAGGAGGAGGTGCCGCTCATGCGTCCGGACGAAAGAAAAGTCGTGGATGCGCAGTCGATCGAATTTAACAAGTCGCTGGAACCTCTTGTCGCTGAGTCGGCAAAATCGACGGTGTTGGTATGGGGGCGTGAGCAAGGCAAGCCCCTTCGTCTGGCCTACGGCACAGCAGTCCAGGATGGCACCAGCATCCTCACGAAGTGGAGCGAGATCGCAAGTTTTACCGACACGCTTTACATCATGGGTAGGGATGGCGCTGGCGCGAAGGCCGTGGTTACGGGTGTTTTCACCGAGGAGGATCTAGCCCTTCTCACGATTCCTCAAGTAGCCGTCGAATCGGAAAACATCACCCCGGTGAAATTCCATATTTCAGATCTTTCGCTCGGACGTTTCCTCGTCGCCACGAGACCCGATGGCAAGCCGGGCGCGTTCGGAGTGGTCGGCGTGTTGGAAAGGAATCTCCGCGAAACAGACAAGGCGCCCCTCGGGATCATGGCGGATTTCGAGTATCGTGGCGAAGGGATCAGGATCGCGAATGTGCAGCCCGAATACGGCGCCGCGGAGGCGGGTCTTCGTGCTGGCGACCTGATCCTGAGCGTGAACGACCGTAATATTTCCGGCCTTCAGGAACTCAGAAATGCGCTTAGCGGCAAGAACCCCGGCGACAAGGTGAACTTGCGCATCGAGACCGCCGGTAAGGAGCGCGACGTCGAGGTGCTGCTTTCCAACCGCCCTGTGCTCGGCCAGTTCGCGGGCGGCAGGCTCAACGCGATGGAACGCATGGGCGGCGAGCCGAACCGCATCCGCGATGGCTTCTCCCGTGTGGTGCAGACCGACATGAAAATCAAGTCCAACCAGATCGGCGGGCCGGTCGTCGATCTGCAGGGCCGCGTGGTCGGTATCACCATGGCACGCGCCGACCGGACGCGGACTTACATCATGGGCAGTGAGGCGGTGGTGGAGCTCCTCAAATCCAAAGCGGACACTGTCGCCGAGGCGCGGACGAAGACCGAGCTGTTAAAGAAGGAACTCGCCGAACAGAGCCGTGCGATGATTCCGGAAATGCGCCGCCAGGTAAAACCCCGCGATCTTCCGCGCATGCGCCGCCACCTCAGCGACATCGAGCGCCTTCTCGGCCGCGCGAACCGCGAACTCGACGCACTCGGACCGCGATAAATCGAAATCCGGGCTTCAATCGCCGGACGGAGGCGTTAGGCTGATGCCGCGATGAGCGAAAAGGAATTTCACTACCAGGATCCGTTCCCCTTGGGCGCGGATGAGACAGAATACGAATGCATCCGCGAGGGCGGCGTGGATGTCGTCAATTTTGGCGGAAAGGAAATTCTGAAAGTCGATCCCGAGGCGCTCACTTTCCTCGCTGCCGAGGCGCTCCGGGCGATCAATTTCACCTTCCGCGCCAGCCACCTCGCGCAGGTCGCCGCCATCCTCGATGACCCGGAAGCCTCGCAGAACGACCGCATGGTCGCGCTGATGTTGCTGAAGAACGCGGAGATCGCCGCGCACGGCATTTTACCATCCTGCCAGGACACGGGAACCGCCACAGTCATCGGGAAAAAAGGTCAGGACGTCTGGACGGAGGGCGATGATGCGGAGTTCCTTTCCAAGGGCATCCACCAGACCTACACCAAGGAGAATCTCCGCTACTCGCAGACCGCGCCGCTGACGATGTATGAGGAGGTGAACACGAAGACGAACCTCCCCGCGCAGATCGACCTCTACGCCACGCAAGGCGACGAATACAATTTTCTCTTCGTCAGCAAGGGCGGCGGCTCGGCGAACAAAACCTTTCTCTATCAGGAAACCAAAGCGCTACTCAACCCGAAGCGGCTCAAGGAATTCTGCGTCGAGAAAATGCGCTCGCTAGGAACCGCCGCCTGCCCGCCTTATCACCTCGCCTTCGTGATCGGCGGCACCTCGGCGGAGAACAACCTCAAGACCGTGAAAATGGTGACCACCCGCTACTACGACTCCTTGCCGACCTCCGGCAACGAGCACGGCCAAGCATTCCGTGATCTTGAGCTTGAGAAAGAGCTGTTAGTTCTGGCGCGCGAGATCGGCATCGGCGCGCAGTTCGGCGGGAAATATTTCGCGCTCGATGTCCGGGTGATCCGCTTGCCGCGCCACGGTGCCTCGTGCCCGGTCGGCATCGGCGTATCCTGCTCCGCCGACCGGCAGGCGAAGGCGAAGATTACGCGGAAAGGGATTTTCCTGGAGAAGTTGGAGAAAAATCCCGGCCGTTTCATCCCGGAGAAATACCGCGATTGGAAATTCAAGGGCGTAGCGATCGACCTCGATCTCGGCATGGAGAAGACGCTCGAAACACTTTCCAAATACCCCGTCACCACCGCCCTCTCGCTCAGCGGGACGATCATCGTCGCCCGCGATTCCGCCCACGCGAAGCTCAAGGAGATCCTCGATGAAACCGGCGACCTGCCCGAGTATTTCAAGAAGTATCCCGTCTATTACGCCGGCCCTGCCAAGACCCCGGTGGGGATGCCCTCCGGTTCCTTCGGCCCCACCACCGCTGGCCGCATGGACGGATACGTCGATCTCTTCCAAACCCACGGCGCGTCCATGGTCATGCTCGCCAAAGGCAACCGCTCCCAGCAGGTGACGGATGCGTGCAAGAAACACGGCGGCTTCTACCTCGGCTCCGCAGGCGGCCCGGCGGCCTTGCTCGCACAGGAACACATCCGCTCTCAGGAAGTCGTCGATTTCCCCGAGCTCGGCATGGAGGCGGTCTGGAAAATCACCGTGGAGAATTTCCCGGCGTTCATCCTCGTGGACAACAAGGGCAACGATTTCTTCCGGACGATCAATCAGTGCCCGGTGTGCTGAAGCGTCTCAAAAGGCAGGGTGATCTATGCCCAAACTCGCCACTCATTTGCTCGGCTTTTTACGCAAGGACTTTTGGCAAACGGTTTAAGGATCCACCCAACAGTTTTGAAAATCGTTTCCATCACTCTTTAAAAATCCGTGTCCATCCGTGAAACCTGTCCGTCGTCTTGTCCGCCGTAGCCTTGGCGTAGGAGGAAGCCTCGGCGAAGGCGGTAGCGAAGGAGTAAGCCTTCTTGGCCTTCGTAGCCATGGCGAAGTAGGCGGCGAAGTCGGATCCGTGGTTCCATTTCGGTTTACGGCTGGAAGCCCACGTGTCGCACTTCCGTCACTTGTTCATTTTCCAAGAACCTTCACGGCCGTCTCGATAGCGGGATCCGTCCAGGCGGCGAGGGCTTTTTTTTCCTCGGCGGTGAGTGAGGAGGGGTGTCCGGCCTCGATAAAGAATTGGCGGTCGGCTTCGGTGAAAGGGATGGCGGTTTCGGGAGTGATTCCCTTGAGGTGGGGGGTGTTGCCCGAGGGGGTGTGGTAGGTGGCGATGGTGAGGCGGAGGGCGGTGCCGTTGCCCATGGGGACGATATTCTGGACGCTGCCCTTGCCGTAGCTTTTCTCGCCGATGAGGGTGGCGCGCTTGAGATCGTGGAGGGTGCCGGCGGTGAGCTCGGAGGCGGAGGCGGAGTTCCGGTTGATCAGCACGGCGATGGGGTAGTCGCGCTTCCGGCGCTGGCGTTCGGGGGTTTTCAAAAACTCTTCCGGCTTGCCGCGCTCGCGGACGGAGACGACGGATGTGCCGGGCGGGACGAAAAGGCCGAGGATCTGGACGGTCTGGTGGAGATCGCCGCCGCCGTTTTCGCGGAGATCGAGGATGAGGGATTTCATGCCCTTGTCTTCGAGGTCGTCGAGGGCGGCTTCGATTTCGCGGGCGCAGGTGGCTCCGAATTGGGCGAGGCGCAGGTAGCCGGTGGCGGGATGTTTTTTCAGGAGAGTGGCCTCGAGGAGCGAGCGTTCCTCGATGAAGCGGTGAATGAGGGTGGCCTTGATTTCGCCGGGGCGCTCGTGGTCGCGGAGGGTGAGCTCGACTTTGTCGCCGGGGTTGCCTTGGAAAAGCCCCATGATCTCGGCGAGGGGAGTGTCGCCGGGAGGGGTGCCGTTGATGGCGAGAATGGCGGCATGGGTAAGGATGCCGGCCTTGTCGGCGGGGCCGGATTTCGCGACGGCGGAGATGAAAAGGTTTTCCGAATCCTTGCCCAGGCTCAGGCCGAGGGACGGCACCTCGTTGTTGAGAACGCCGTCCTTGCCGAGCATCTGCTGCATCTCGGGGTGGATGAAAGAGGAATGGGCATCGAGGCTGGAGAGCATGCCGTCGAGCGCCTGGTTGATGAGCCGGTCGTAGGTGACCTTGTCGAGATCCGGGTGGCGCTCGCGGACAGCTTCTAACACTTTCACGAAACGCTCCAGCGCGGGATAGGCCGCTTCCTTGGGATCGGCGGGGACAGCGGTTTCCGCACGGGCGGCGAGGGCGGCGGCGAGGAAAAGGGAAGCGAATCGCATGGCCAACCTGCTAACACCGAAGAGGCGGGGAGGGGAGG
>CAMBTF010000035.1 GCA_945870545.1 Akkermansia muciniphila | reverse complement strand
CTTGTGAACGAATCTGGCAAGAAGCCGAAAGTAGCCTTCGTCGCCGTGATGCGCAAAATGCTCTGCGTGTGGAGCAAAAATCTCGGGGCCTGCGTCGTCATGCACGCCGTTGCGAATTTCCTCATGGGGCTATATATCATGGCCTACGGGAAAAACGGGTTGTGGTGAGGCAATCCGCCGCCACGATTCCCATAAATTTTTCATTCACGTGAACTTGTCCGCCGTAGCTTTCTCGGCCTTCGTAGCTTTAGCGAAGTAGGCGGCGGATGCGGATTCGCGGCCTGCTATTCCGCCATGCATTTTCCCCGCTGCGCGGTTGCAATGCGCGGCGAGGGTTGGCAGTTTTTCCATCACGAGATGACTGGAGAGATGGTTACGAATCTGGCGGCTTACCGCTTTGTGGAATTGTCCGGCCTGAAAGGGTTGCGGGAGGAGCTGCTGGCGCTTTGCAAAGAGGCAGGGCTCAAAGGAACCATCCTGCTCAGCGTGGAGGGGATCAATCTTTTCGTGGCGGGATCGGCGGAGGGAATTTCGCGGCTGATGTCGCGGCTGCGGGAAATCCCGGGGCTGGGGGATTTCGAGGGCAAGGTCAGTGAGAGCGAGGATCAACCTTTCCGCAGGATGCTGGTGAGAATCAAGAGGGAGATCATTTCCTTCGGCGTGGAGGGCGTGGAGCCAGGGAAACGGACTTCGCCAAAGCTGTCCGCGAAGGAGCTGAAACGCTGGCTCGACGAGGGGCGTAAGGTCACGCTGCTCGATACCCGCAACGATTACGAGGTGAAGCTCGGGACCTTCAAGGGCGCGGTGGTGCCGGACATCCGCACATTCCGGGAGTTTCCCCAGGCAGTGCGCGAGCTGCCAGATGCGATGAAGGACGAGACCGTAGTGATGTTCTGCACCGGCGGCATCCGCTGCGAGAAAGCGGGACCGTTCATGGAGATGGAGGGTTTCAAAAACATCTATCAGCTCGACGGCGGCATCCTGAAATACTTCGAGGAGTGCGGCGGGGATCACTACGATGGCGAGTGCTTCGTGTTCGACCAGCGCGTAGGCGTGGATCCGGCGTTGCAGGAGACCGATACGGCGGTGTGCTATGCCTGCCAGGCTCCACTGAACGCGGAGGATCAGGAGGATGTGCGGTATCTGGCGGGAAAAACCTGCCCGTATTGCTTCAAGCCGGAGCCGGAAAAAATGGCGGAGCGCATCGCAGCGGCGCAGGCGAAACTCGATGCGGTATGCGAGGTGTTGCCCGGCTCCGTGCCGCTGGAAAACCGCAGACCGATAAACGTGGCGGCTAAATATGACCGCTGCACGCTCGGCGATGTCCTGGCCGACCAATTTCCGCAAATCCCCCGCGAGGAGTGGGCACGGCGCGGCGCGGAAAGACGCTTCGTGAGCTACGGCGGGAAACCGCGCGGGATGGATCACATCGTCCGCGCCGGGGAGCGGATCCTGCAAATTTTTCCGCCGGATGTGGAGCCGGAGGTCGCGAAGGGCATCCGCGTCGTGTGGGACGACGAGGCCGTGGTGGTGATCGAAAAACCCGCGCCGCTGCCGATGCACGCCAGCGGACGATATCACCGCAACACCCTTCAACACCTACTCAACCAAGTGTATGAGCCAAAGTTCCTGCGTCCCGCGCATCGACTCGATGCGAACACACGGGGTCTAGTGCTGTTTGCGAGGACGCGTCATTATTGCCGGTTGCTGCAACGGCAGTTTCTCGAAGGCAGGGTCGAGAAAATCTACCGCGCGCGCGTGCGAGGCGCGCCGGATTGGGATGAGATAACCTGCGAAAGCTCAATCTCCGCGGAACCCACAGGCCCCGGCGCGCGGGTGGTGGATGAGGACGGCTTGGCAGCGCGGACAGATTTCCGCGTGATCGAACGGCTAGCCGACGGGACGGCACTACTGGAAGCACGGCTCGGCAGCGGGCGGACGAACCAGATCCGCGTACATCTTTGGGAAATGGATCTGCCCATCGTCGGCGATCCCACCTACCTGCCCGGCGGGAAAATGGGCGACAAGCAGACGCTCGATGTGGGCGACGCACCGATGGAGTTGGAAGCATGGAAACTGGTTTTCAATCACCCACTTACCGGGGAGAGGATGAGGTTCGAGAACACGAAATGACCGCTCCCCTCCCCATCCCGTGGCCGCCCGCCGCCGAGCGCAGGAAGCGTTGGCTCATTGGGGTTTCGGGTGGGCTGGATTCGATGGCGCTGATGCACCTGCTCAAAGAGGCCGGCTTCCGCCACGTGATCGTCTGCCATCTCGATCACGGCCTGCGCGGGCGCGAGTCCGCGGCGGACGTTCGCTTCGTCAAACGCGCGGCGGAGAAACTGGGTTTTTCCGTGGAAACCGCCAAGACCGACCTCAGGAAACAGATGGCCGAAAGCGGGGAATCCCTTGAAACTGCAGGGAGAAACGCTAGGCATCGGTTGTTTGCTTCTATCGCTTTAAATAAACGATGCAAACGATTGTTTATGGCGCATCATCTTGATGATCAGGCGGAAACAGTGCTGTGGAACCTGATGCGCGGATCTCACGGCTGCCGGGGGATGCAGGAGGTTTCCGAGATGGAAATGGGCGGGATACGGATGGAAGTTCACCGCCCGCTTCTAGGTATCCGGAAGGCGGATTTGCGGGCATGGATGGAGGAGCGGAAACTGAAATGGCGCGAGGATACCAGCAACCGCGTGAACGATGTGACCCGCAACCGGATCCGCAACGAGGCGCTGCCGCTGCTGGCGGAGATCGCGAAACGTGATGTTTCCCCCCTGCTCGCCCGTGCGGCGCGGAGTGATGCGGCGCTGCGTGAGGTGATGGAATGGGCGCTGGAAAAAGCAGCGGTTCTCGATCCGCAGGGACGCCTCCATCTGGGTGTGATGCGCGGATTACCGGAAGCGCTGCGCGTCCATGCCATCGCAGATTTCCTAAAATCAAATGGGGTCACCGATATCAGCGGAGCCTTGCTAGAAAACTGCGTAGCAATGCTGGAACCCATGTCATCGGCCAGCGTGAACCTACCGGGAGGGAGGCGGTTGCGGAGGCGGGCCGGTAGATTTTTCATTGAAGACGGCTGAGGTGAGGCTTGCTAACAAGAAGGTAACCGGCGCAGCTTTGGGTGTGCCCACCACCGAACAGGAACCCACTGCGCCAAGGCGATGGAGCGCCTTTGTTTGCCCGGACTGTCGTTTCGTATTCCGCTTGTCCCGTGATCATGACGGCAAGGGGATTATCTGCCCATCTTGCCGCCGCATGCTAAGGATACCTGACGAGGGTGAAGGGACGGCACCGCTCGTTATCCCACAGGAGCCAATCGATTCCATAGAGAACGAAAGGAAAGATCCACGCGACGACAGGCGCAGTCGCAGCAAGCGTAAAAAAAAGGCCAAGGAAGCAGAAACGCCAGACTGGGAAGCTAGCGCCGGCACATGGCGCTCGAAGAAAAATAAGAACGCGCGAGCCCTGCGTACTGTCGCGATATGGACAACCGTTATCACCACGATTTTCGGGTCGGCCTATTTTTTTTTCAAAGAGAAAAATGCGAAAGCTTCCGTAGAAAACAAAGCTGAGCAGAAAGAAATCACAAATACGCCGCTGCTACTGCCGGACGAGGAACTCGATGAATCCATCGAATTACCCAAAATCATGCGACGCAGCCAGAGCGAGTTCCTTTCTCTCGCCAGGCCCAACGCGGAAAAATTTTTGGCAGCAACAAGCGTCGATCAAATCCTTCCCTTGGTTCGTGACAGCGAAAAAATGAGAGCCAAAATTTATACTTATTATCCCAACGGTAAGATCCATGCCACAGCCATTTCCAAGTTCAATGTCTCCGGTCAGGTTAGCTACAAGGATTCTTTCGCCGCCGTGTCGATCCTCACCACAGATTTTAAAGTGGTCCAGCTCGCGTTCTTCGATGGCAAGGACGGGCTGAAAATCGATTGGGAAAGCTGGGTCGGGTGGTCGGAGATGCCATGGGACCAGATCATCGAGACGAAACCTCAGCGTCCCATACTCATCCGCGCAAAGCTCAGAACGGTCGATTACTACAATTTCGGTTTCGCTGACGATTCGAAATGGCGCGCTTACCGATTGTCGTCCCCAGACGGTGCGCACACCCTCTACGGCTATATCGAGCGGAACTCACTGCTTGATGAACGCTTGCGACCGCCCGAGAAATCCGCCTCCTCCGCAGTCACGCTAAAAATTCGTTTCCCGGAAGGCAAAGAAAACCGCGATCAGGTCGTGATTCACGATATAGTATCGGATGGCTGGGTGCTACCGGAGACGAAACAGTAAGTGCTGATCGATCAGAGCAGATCCGCGAATCACCCAAAAAATTAGCCTCGTCTAAAATTCTTTGTTGAAACGAAGTATCGTTCGGTAAACTGTCGTGTATGAATTTCTGCCGCCTCTTCACTCCCTTTTCCCTTCTACTCTTGCTGGGCTGTGGTGATTCCACCCCCCCGGCGGACGACGGGAAAAAACTCGTGGTGACGAGCTTCACAATCATCGCCGATATGGCACGGGAGGTGGCGGGCGACGCGGCGATCGTGGCATCGATCACCAAGCCTGGCGCAGAAGTTCACGGCTACGACCCGTCGCCGAAGGACATCGTGAAAGCACAGGGTGCGGATCTTGTGCTCTGGAACGGCATGAACTTGGAGCTTTGGTTTGAGAAATTTTTCCAGAACGTGAAGAACGTGCCCTCGGCGGTGCTGAGCGAGGGAATCGAACCTATGGGAATCTCCGAAGGCCCCTACACCGGCAAGCCAAACCCCCACGCCTGGATGTCGCCCGCCAACGCGGTGATCTATGTCGAAAACATCCGCAAGGCCTTGGTGAAAATGGATCCCACCAACGAGGCGACCTACAACACGAACGCCGCCGCCTACACCGCAAAGCTCAAGGCGCTCGTCGAACCGGTGCGCGAGAAGCTCGCCGCGATCCCCGAACAGAAGCGTTGGCTCGTCACCAGCGAGGGCGCTTTCTCGTATCTCTGCGCCGATTACGGGATGAAGCAACTTTACCTCTGGCCGATCAACGCCGATGCACAAGGCACGCCGCAACAGGTCAGGAAAGTGATCGACACCGTCCGCGACAACGGCATCCCGGTGGTATTCTCGGAAAGCACGGTGAGCGACAAGCCGATGCGCCAGGTCGCGAAGGAAACCGGCGCGAGCTACGGTGGCGTGCTTTATGTCGATTCCCTCACCGGCCCCGACGGCCCGGCGCCCACTTTCCTGAGACTGCTCGAAACGAACGCAGACACCCTTGTGAAAGGATTTCTCAAACCCGAATGAAAACGGATGAAGTCAGTCTCGATGTAGAGGGCGTTTCCGTCGTCTATCCAAACGGCCATCAAGCGCTGTCGGATGCCAGTTTCCGCCTCGGAGCCGGCACGATCTGTGCGCTGGTGGGCGTGAACGGCAGCGGAAAATCGACTCTTTTCAAAAGCATCATGGGCTTTGTGAACCCCACGGCCGGGCGCGTGCGCATCAACGGAATGCCGGTGAAGGAATCGCTGAAAAAACACCTAGTCGCCTATGTCCCGCAATCGGAAGATGTCGATTGGCAGTTTCCCGTGAGTGTGTGGGACGTGGTGATGATGGGACGCTACGGCGCGATGAACTTCATGCGCATCCCCCGCGCGGCGGACAAGCGGTTGGTCGAGGAAAGCCTGCGGCGCGTCTCCATGTGGGAGTTCCGCGACCGCCAGATCGGCGAGCTGAGCGGCGGGCAGAAGAAACGCGTCTTCCTCGCCCGCGCCCTCGCTCAGGGCGGGCGGGTGATCCTGTTAGATGAGCCGTTCACCGGGGTGGATGTGAAAACGGAGGAGGCGATCATCGGGCTGTTGCACGAACTGAGGAAATCGGGCGCGATCATTTTTGTCTCCACCCACAACCTCGGCAGCGTGCCGGAATTCTGCGACCAGGTCGTCCTCATCAACCGCACTGTCCTCGCCTATGGACCGACGGCGGAGGTCTTCACCGCGCAGAACCTCGCGGCGGCCTTCGGCGGCGTGCTCCGCGAATTCCAGTTCGAGCGCTCCACGATCCAGAAGCACGACGGCCACACCGTCACCGTGCTCAGCGACGACGAGCGCCCGCTGGTCTTCGGCAAGGATGGCCACCTCGAATACATGGATCGGGGGAAACACGAGGAGTTGTTGCGCAAACGCCGGGAGGAACATGAGTGATGAGCAAACACCGTGGCTGGGACTTACAGTCCCAGTCCGTCGTGGGGACTTGTAGTCCCCACCCAAACGACCGATGACTGAATTCCTACAATCCCTGACCGTTCCGTTTCAATACGACTACATGATCCGTGCCATCTGGGTCAGCGCGCTGGTCGGCGGGATCTGCGGTTTCCTCTCCCCTTTCGTGACGCTCAAAGGCTGGTCACTGATGGGTGACGCGCTCTCCCACTCAGTGGTTCCAGGCGTGGTGATTGCCTACATCTTCGGTTTCCCTTTCGTGCTGGGCGCCTTCATCGCCGGGCTGCTGGCGGCGGGCGCGATGGCTTTCATCCGCGCCCAGAGCCGCATCCGTGAGGACGCGACTATCGGCATCGTGTTTACCTCGTTCTTCGCGCTCGGACTCGTGCTGATTTCCCTTTTCCCCTCCGGTGTGGATCTGAAAACGATTCTCTACGGAAACATCCTCGCCATCGCGGATCCCGATATCCTCCAGGTCGTCGGGATCAGCGCGGTGACCTTGCTGGTGATCGGTTTCAAATGGCGGGATCTCATGCTGTATTGCTTCGATCCGAACCAAGCCCGCTCGCTCGGGTTGAAGGCCGGTGCCCTGCACGTCACCTTGCTGGCGCTGCTCGCCGCGACCTGCGTGGCCGCGCTGCAAGCGGTCGGCGCGATTCTCGTTTTGGCGATGCTCATCACGCCCGGAGCAACCGCCTACCTTCTAACAGACCGCTTCGGGACGATGATGTGGCTCTCCGCGGCATTCGGCGTGGCGACCTCGCTCGCAGGTGCTTACGCGAGCTATTACATCAACGGCGCGACCGGCGGCTGCATCGTGACTTTACAGACACTCGTCTTTCTCGCCGCCTTCGTCTTCGCCCCGAAGCGCGGCATGCTCGCCTCCCGCCGGGCAATCCGTGCGGGCGGCGCTGTGCTTATTGAAATCAATCAACCGCGAATGAACGCGAATGAACTTTAATCCAAGAAGAGTTACAAAAGACTTGGTATTCGTTGAAGTTCCAAGTGACGGATACGGGAGGGCGCGAAGCATCCACGGGGAGCACACGCGCCCCCGCGGGTTGTCTTTGGCGCCCTCGCCGAAGACTCGCCGTCCATACCATTCCATAAGGTTTCCGACGAGGGCGTCGGAAATAACACGCGAGGGCGCGTGTGCTCCCCAAGAGTTTAGCACCCCCGTTGCAGCCTACGGACGGGTCAAACCTTTTTCACGGCACACTGCGGCATGAACGCTTTCCTCGAACCTCTCCAACACGCCTTCATGGTGGATGCGCTTCTCGTCGGGGCGCTGATCGGGGCGATGTGCGCGGTGCTTTCCTGTTTCCTCGTGCTGAAAGGATGGTCGTTGATGGGCGACGCGGTTTCACACGCGGTGCTGCCCGGTATCGTCATCGCCTACATCGTGGGTATTCCGCTGGCGATCGGCGCGTTCATCGCGGGGCTGTTCTGCGCGACCGGTGCGGGTTTCCTCAAACGAAACAGCCGCATCAAGGAGGACACCGCGATGGGGGTGGTTTTCACGGGGCTGTTCGCCTTTGGGCTCGTCCTTTTTAGCCGCACGCCATCGGACATGCACCTCGACCACATTCTCGTCGGTAACATCCTCGGCATCAGCAAGGCTCAGATGTGGCAGACTTTTGGGCTAGGCGGAGTCGTGCTGTTCGTGACCCTGCTGCTGCGGAGGGATTTGCTGCTGATCTGCTTCGATCCCGGCCAGGCACGGGTCATGGCCTTGCCGGACAAATCCCTCAACTACCTCCTCCTCTCACTGCTCTCGCTGGCCATCGTCGTGGCGCTGCAAGCGGTCGGCATCATCCTTGTTGTCGCCATGCTGGTGACACCCGGCTGCGTCGCCCACCTGTGGACGGATCGCTTTGATAAAATGCTCATCATTGCCGCTGCCTCCGCCGTAGCCGCGACCGTCACCGGCATTCTGGTCAGCTACCACCTCGATGCCTCAACTGGTGGCTGCATCGTCCTCGTCCAAGCCGCGATGTTTTTCGCGTCGCTGGCCTTCGCCCCGAAATATGGGATTCTCGCGCGGAAAAACATTCAAAAACCCTGTTGATTGACTACTTCACTCCGGCTCCTCGGCGGGCGGGCCGGACTCGAAGCGCATGAGTTCCTCGACGAAGGTGAGCGGGATGCCGCCGGTCTCGCCGTTGCGGTTCTTGGCGAGCACCAGCTCGGCCTTACCCTCTAGGGCGGCACGATCCTCGTCATTTTCCGCGTAGTATTTGCTACGGTATAGGAGACCCACGAGGTCGGCGTCCTGTTCGATCGCGCCGGATTCGCGGAGGTCGGACATGCGCGGGATGCCGAGGCTTTTTCCTGTGCGACCTTCGGGGCCGCGGTTGAGCTGGGCGAGGATGAGGATGGGGATATTGAGTTCCTTGGCGAGAGCCTTGATGCCACCGGAAATTTCCGCGATCTCGCGTTCACGGGAGTTCTCCGCCTGTTTCGTGCGGGATTTTAGGAGCTGGAGGTAGTCGATGGCGATGAACTGGATGTCCTCGTCGCGCTTCTTGCGGCGTGCCTTGGCGCGGAGCTCGTTGATGGAAATGCCGGCGGTGTCGTCGATGAAAAGCTTCGAGTTGATGATCTGCACCGAGGCGTTCCGCACGCGCTCCAGCTCCTGCTTTATCGGCGTGTAGCCGCGGGTCAGCTTAGAGGCGGCGAACTTCGCTCGGGCGAATAGCAGGCGCTGCACGAGCTGGGCGGAGCTCATTTCGCAGGAAAACACCATGCATGGCTTACCTTGGTCGAGGCAGATATTCTCCACGATGTTCATCATGAACGAGGTCTTGCCCATCGATGGCCGCGCGGCGACGACGAACATCTCCCCCGCCTTCAGTCCGCCGGATTTCTGGTCGAGCACCTCGAAGCCGGTGCTGATGCCCAGCGAGACCTTTTCCTTCGAAAGCAGCATCTGGAAATTCCGCATCACCTCCTCCACCGTTTGTTTCAGCGTCGCGGCCTGGGCGACCTCGGCGCTTTCGCGGATCGCGAGGATCGACTGCTCGACGGAATCGAGTAGCTCCGGCACCTCATCGGGAGCCTCGTAAGCCATGGCCACCGCCTCATTCGAGCTGCGGATGATGGAGCGCAGGATGAACTTGTCCTTCACATGCTGGAGGTGATGGCGGAAGTGCCCGGGACTCGGCGCATAGGTGTAAAGCTCCGTCAGATATCCGGGCCCGCCGCATTTCTCCAGCAGCCCACGATCCAGCAACCTCTGCACCAGCGAGACCAGCTCCACCTGATGCCCAGCCTCGAAAAGCTCGGTCAGGAAACCGAACAGCGTCAAGTGGTTCGGTAGGTAGAAATGCGCCGCCGTGAGCCGCTCCTCGATCGCCAGCCCGATGTATTCCTGCGGATCCTGCAGCATCGTGGAAAGCAACGATTTCTCCGGACCGACGGCGTGCGGCAGGGCGCGTGTCACATCGTCCACCGTCTCCTCGCGCTTCTGGGAAAAGAGATTGATCGGGGTGGATTTTGCGGGTTCGGCCATAGGTGGGGGCGAGATTGGGCGACGCGTGGGCGCTTGGCGATTTCTAACCGGAGGCAGGCGTAAAATCGTCTGGAAAAACTGTGA
>CAMBTF010000034.1 GCA_945870545.1 Akkermansia muciniphila | reverse complement strand
CCGCGCGGGCGGCGCTCGATGCGCTGCAGGAAAGCGTGCGCCTGCTGCGCGAAACGGAGGCCGCCGCGGTGGTCACGGGGCCCGTATCGAAGGAGGGCTTGCAAGCCCTTGGCTTCCCATTTCCCGGGCAAACGGAGTTTTATGCAGATGCCTTCGGTTGCGCCGATTACGGGATGCTTCTCACGGGGCCGCGCCTAACCGTCGGCCTCGCGACAATCCACAACGCCCTCGCCGATGTGCCGCGCCTGCTTACGGCGGACGGCATTTTCCGGATCGGGAAACTTACGGCGGAGTTCTTGCGGAAAAAGGGTGTCACCGCCCCGCGCATCGCCGTGTGCGGGCTCAATCCGCACGCGGGAGAGAAGGGGTCGTTCGGTGATGAGGAAAGAACGATCATCGCGCCCGCCATCTCCGAGATGAACAAAACCGGCCTGGCAAGCTTCACCGGCCCGCATGTTTCGGACGCCATTTTCAGGGACGCGGCGCAGGGAAAATATGATGCCGTCCTCGCGATGTACCATGACCAAGGACTGATCCCGCTGAAGCTGTTGGATTTCGATGACGCCGTGAATGTCACGCTCGGCCTGCCGAAGCCGCGCACCAGCCCGGATCATGGGACTGCGTTTTCCATCGCGGGAAAAGGCGAGGCGAACCCCGCCTCGATGATCGCCGCGATACGACTGGCGTGCGCGCTTGCATAGACCTTTTGCCATAAGTCATTGCTCAAAAGGCCGCGCCGTGAATGCTGATTCCTGCGTTGTTCTTCACTCCCGGATATAACCGCGAGGCGGGCGCGTTTTCCGGCGGGATCTGGGCTTGGAAATGAGCGATGCGCATGCAATCCACATCCGCCATTGAAGAAATCCCCGCGCTGGTGATACTGACTTCCGTTTCCACCAAGACCCCGCCCGCCCATGCCCAAGATCGCCATCCTTCTCCTCCTTCTTTTCGCACTCCATGCCGAGGCCTCGCCTGCTGAAGCGCAGCGGATCAAGCGTGGCTTCGAACTCGCGGCGGAAACATGGGGGCTCAAAATGAAGATGGCAGCCGATCCCGGCGAGCGTGAGAAACTCATGGCGAGCCGCCCGGATCCCGCCATGGCGGGAGAGGATCTCTGGCGGCAGATCGCGCCCTCGCTCAAGGAGGATTGGACGATCCCCTACGCTGCCTTTTTTCTCGAACTCACCCGCAACCTCACCGTCGGCGGCACGGAAGGAAACACCGGAGCCGCCTTCTCAGAAGAACGGAAGCGTATCCTCGCCGCCTTTACCCAGAACCATCTTGCCAAGCCGGGAATCGCGCCATTCAGCATCGCCCTCGCGGATAGCGGCGACCCGAAGAGTCTGCCCATTTTGGAAAAAATCATGGCGGAAAATCCCGACGAAGCCACCAAGGGCATCGCCGCTCTGGGAGCCTCCATGCTGTTGAAAAAACTCGGTGACGCGCCGGAGGTGATGAAAAAACGCCTCACCTACCTGCGCCAGGCGATCATCATGTCCTCCGATCAGGATATCGGCGGCAGGAGTGTGGCGGACATCGCCACCGACGAGCTTTATGTGATCCGCTACCTCGCCAAGGGCCGCATCGCGCCCGATTTGAGCGGCATGGATGTCGCGGGCCGCGTGGTGCAGCTTTCCGGATTGCGCGGAAAAACTGTGGTTCTCCTTTTCTGGGACGCGAAGTCCCCGGAGACCGATAAAATCATCGGCCTTACGAACCAGATGACGATGAAATACGCCGATAAACCGGTCGCCATCGTAGGTGTCACGCCGGAAGCGCTCGGTCGGATCCGCGAGCTTCAGGCGGATGGCTCGATCCGTTGGAACAACATCATCGATCCCGAGGACAAGCTCTCAAGGGAATACCGCGTTGCCGTCCGCCCCGCCATGCTTATCATAAGTCCCGCGGGAAAAATCGAATACACCGGCCTGCCGGGATCGTTCGCAGAGCTCACTGTGGATGCCCTTCTCGCTGGCGATGCGCCGCCACGGTGAATCGCTCTGCGGGCGCGCGAAGCATCGTTGGCTCGTCGCATGGGTTTTTGTTGCGATGCGCTCCGCGCATGAACCTTCAGGTTCCGAATACTGAATAATGGCACGAAAAAAGGGGCAATCCTGACGGATTACCCCTTAAAAACAAAAAACAAACGATGAAAGACGAAGCCGGAAAATTATTTTACGCCCTTCTTGGAGAGGCGGGTGCCCTTCGTCGCGCCTTGGCGGGCCTTGAACTTGGGGTTGGTCTTGCAGATGACGTATTTGGTGCCTTTGCGGCTGACGACTTGGCAATCAGCATGGCGGCGTTTGGCAGAGGCAAGTGAAGAAAGAACTCTCATGGCGTGAAGTCGGTTGGAATGGGAGCCGCCATCTCGGCGGCGGGGCGGGGAAACTAGGAAACCGGGCGGATTTGTAAAGAGATTTCTTCAAGGCAGAGCAGGATTTTATCTTTTTATCTTAGACCGTTTGCCCAAAGTCCGTGCGCAGATCCCTACCGCCGGAGGCTTTTGACTGCGGCGGTTCTTTTCCGCCGCTTTTTGGGTGAGTGATGGAAAAACGAAGTAACCCGGTAGCAACCCGACGTCCCGCCAAACAAAGCCGCCCTTGAAAGCTGTGCATGAAGCATCCCAGCAGTCCAGAGCCTGCGGCGCACTCTACTTGGTTGTCACGTTCATCGGCGGATCCCATTTCTTTTTCTAGGTGCGGTGATGGGCGCGTTTGAGTCAAAAATCGGGTGGGCCCGGTGGGGTTTGAACCCACGACCAAAGGATTATGAGTCCCCTGCTCTAACCGCTGAGCTACAGGCCCGTGTATTTTGGCTATCAACTGGTTATGACAATCATTGGGTGGGCTTTTGTGAGAGCTGTGGCCCGTTTTGCCACACCTTGCGGGAAACAGAACGGAACACCACGAAACAAATGACGACTCTGCGAAAAACCAACAAAAAGACCACTCGCCTGAAGCGGTCGAAGTTGAAGAATCTGATTCGTCATGCCAATGGTGTATATTGGTGCCGAACAAAGGTCAACGGGAAGTCTGTGGAGCGCAGCCTCCGCACGTCCGATTACAATCTGGGCGCTACTTTGCTCCCTGAAACCCTCATGGAGTTGAAGGGTGCCAGCTAGGCACGCAACGCGGATACGCTGGCCGATCCCAAATACACCGACAAAACCGGCATCTGCGACATCATGGCTCTCACCGTCATCCAGAAGGGGCTGGAACTGGCGGAGGCAGCGTGAGCATTTCGCCTAGGCTAAAACACTTTTATGACTCTCCGCCAATTCACCGCCGTGCAGTTCCGCTGCCAGATGGGACTGCGATCCATTCTTGTAGCTCACTTGTAATCAGTGTCTTGCGACAAATTCTTGCGTAAGGTAAAAACTTTTATATTGTGGCTTAGCAATGACCGATCCTGCCGCCACTTGGGCTTTTTATGGCCGCCGTGCTGAGTTGACCCAGTTGCGAGCGATTCTGGATCGGAATCGCTGGTTTTTCCTGCAAATCTCAGGCCGCCGCCGGATCGGCAAGACGACGCTGATCCAACAGGCCCTAGGGCAGGGGGACATTGCTCGGACGCTCTACATCCAGATTCCGGATTCTGATCCGGTGGGAGTCATCGCGGCGTGCAACGGGTATTTGGAAACCTTTGCTATGCAGGAGCGGGTTTCCAATCTGGCGGAGTTGGCGAAGCTCTTGGGGAAACTGGCGGAAGCCGGAAAGATCGTGGCGCTCGATGAATTCCAATATTTTCACCGCAAGCAGTTGGGAGACTTCTGCTCGCTGCTACAGGCCGAGGTGGATCGGCTGGCGGCAAAGTCATCGGAAGTGAAGGGTGGCCTGATCGTGCTGGGTTCCCTGCATGCCGAGATGACGGCGCTACTGGAAGACCGGGATGCCCCGCTCTTCAACCGGACTACCGACAGATTGGAACTGGGACACCTCGACATCGCCTCCATCCTGGAAATCCTCCGTGCACACGCGGATGAAGATCCGAACCGGCTGCTCTTCCTGTGGAATCTGTTCGAGGGCGTGCCCAAGTTCTACCGGGATGCATTCGAGCAGGGTGTGCTGGGTGCGGATCGCGCTGACCTTCTCAGGCGGATGTTCTTTTCGAGCTCCTCACCGCTCCGGGGCGAGGCAGACAACTGGTTCCTGAGAGAACTTCGAGGGCGCTACGACATGATTCTCCAGCATCTGGCGCGCCATCCCGGCTGCACCAATGCCGACATCGAAGCGGCCATCGCCCAGGTCTCGCGTCCGGGTGAGGCGAAGCAGGTGGGGGGCTACCTCAAAATCCTCACGGAGAGATACCGCATGATCGGGCGGCGTGCGGCCGTCGCCTTGCTGCGTATTTCGCGCATCGACCGGTGGCGCGACGACCTGGGGTTTCCCGCCCGTCCACTTTCCTTCCGCAAAAGAATAACGAACCGTGCCCGGTGGCTTGCGGTTGATCCTTCCGTCCTGGGATGCCTCGCCAAAGTGGACTTTGAAACCGCCCTCCGCACCTTTCGGCGCGGTGATCTCGATGTTTCCGAAAGAGACCTTTCCGAAATCGACCAACACGACGCCGGGCGCCGGCTCGGTGACGGAAACGGGCGGTTCCTGGACAAGTTTTACGGGAGCGGCGGTCGCGAGACAGGCGAGGGAAAGGGCGATGAGGATGGGTTTCATGGTGAGGATCATTTGCGAGTTCCTGCGAGCAGTGCCTTCAATCGCGCGACCTCCTCGGGATGCTCCTTGGACACATCGGTTTTCTCAAGCGGATCGCTCTTCAGATCGTAGAGGACGGTGGTGGCCGGTGCGCCCGAAAACGACCGGTCGGGCTTGGCCGCGCCGGGGACGATGAGCTTCCACCAGCCGTCGATCACCACATCGGCGATGCGGCTTTTCGCGGGATCGGCGAGATCCGCGATATCGTGGGTGTAGGCCTCCACGAAAACGGATTTCCGCGCCTTCATCGCCGCACGGTCGGTGAGGTTCAGGCCGGGAAGGTCGCCGGGTTGTTTCGCCCCGGTGATAGCCAATATGGTCGGTGCGAAATCAATCACGTGTGCGAGCGTCTCGTCATCGCGGGCGGGCTCCACCTTCCCCGGCCAGCGGACGAACATCGGCGTGCGGATGCCGAGTTCGTAAGGGGAAAGCTTCGCACGGTCGCGCTTCTGGGCATAGGCGGCGTCCCAGCCGTTGTCGGCGAGATAGAGGATCACGGTATTTTCCTTGAGGCCGTTCTTTTCCAGATACGCATCCATCTCGCCGGTGGTCTCGTCGAGCCAATCGACCATCGCATGATAAAGATCCGCCTCCTTGGTGGGGCCCTTGCCCTTGTATTTTGCAAGGCGCTCCGGAGAGGGATTGTGCGGGGTGTGGGGCAGGAACGGCGCGTGCCAGATGAAGAAGGGTTTTTTCTCCGCCTTCGCGGTGTCGATAAAATCGAAGATGGGCTTCATGCCCTTGCGCCCGATGTCCAGTCCCGCGTCCCCGTGGCGTCCCGGGGTGTTCGTCATGCCGTGGGTGAAGCCCATCTGCTGGTAGGTTCCGTTCCAGATCTTGCCGGTTTGGAAAGTGAGGTATCCGGCCTCGGTCACGGCCTTGGGCAGCGTGAGGGAATTTCCCAGCAATTGCTCCCGTAGCGCCTCACGCTGGCCGGGCTTCGAGCGCCCGTTGGAAAGGTCGTTGCCGGTGATGCCGTTGGCACTCGGCATTTTCCCTGTGAGCAAACAGGCCAGCGTCGGCGAACAGACCGGCATCACATAGCCCCGCGTGTAGAGCAGGCTCTCCGCCGCCATGCGGTCGAGGTGCGGGCTCTTTACGATTTCGTGACCCATGAAACCGTAGTCGTTGAAGCCGTGGTCGTCGGAAATGATGAGGATGACGTTCGGCTTGGCGGTCTCGGCGGAGAAAGACGGAACGCACGCCGCCACGAGCAGAGCGAAGGCGGTGAGGATTTTTTTCATGGAGTCGAAACTCCCCGACACGCCCGCCGTTGTCGAACGAAAACCGCCCATCCGTCTTGCGGCGCGGCTCCGGGAAGCCCATCATTCGCGGTGTCGTGATCCGTCCGCTCCTCGCCGCCATCTTCGCCTGCCTCGCGCCCGTTTCCGCCGAGCTGGCGAAGGGAAAGGAATACACGAACGCCTTCGCGATGCCGAAGGATGATCCCGCGCTCCCCAACGTCCTGCTGATCGGCGATTCCATCTCTATCGGCTATACGGTGGACGTGCGGAAAAACCTCAAGGGCAAGGCCGATGTGTTCCGCATCCCCACGAACGGACAAGCCTCCGATTTCGGCCTCCAGAACCTCGACAAATGGCTCGGCGACCGGAAATGGGACGTGATCCATTTTAACTGGGGCCTGTGGGACATCTGCTACCGCAACCCGGATTCCAAGGAGCAAGGCCACCGCGACAAGGTCAACGGCAAGCTCAGCGTCACTCCGGAACAATACCGCGATAACCTCGAGGAGATCGTCGCCCGGCTGAAGCAAACCGGCGCGGAACTCATCTGGTGCGCCACAACTCCCGTCCCGGAAGGTGAAGCGGGGCGCAAGGTCGGCGACGAGATCGACTACAACCGGATCGCGGCCGAGATCATGGCGAAACATGGCGTGGCGACCAACGACCTACACGCCCATGCGCTGGAGAAGCTTCCCGGCATCTCGTTGAAAAAAGGCGACGTCCATTTCACCGCTGCGGGCAATGCCCACCTCGCGAAAAAGGTCGCGGAAAGCGTTTCCGCCTGCCTCAAGCCGGTTGACAAAATTTCACCGCAACCGTGAACTCCGCGCCATGACAACCACTGAAATCGCCGAAGCCTATCTCGCCGCCTTCAACCAAGGCGACACCGCCGCCATGCTCGACCTCGTTTCCGAAGACATCGCCCACCACGTGAACGAAGGCGGCGTCCGCACAGGTAAGGAAACATTCTCCGAGTTCAACGCCCACATGACCCGTTGCTACAAGGAACGGCTGGAGGACATCGTCGTGTTCGGCACCGCCGATGCCACCCGCGCCGCCGCCGAGTTCACCGTCTGCGGCGAATACCTCGCCACCGACGCCGGACTCCCAGAGGCGAAAGGGCAGACCTACAAGCTACCCGCGGGCAGCTTTTTCACCATCACAAGCGGGAAAATCAGCCGGATCACGACTTACTATAATCTCAGTAATTGGATCGCGCAGGTGTCGGCGTGAGGCATCATAGACCCGCTTCGGCGAGCGCCTTGATGATCGTGTCCGCCGCGAGCTGGTGCCCGCAGAGATTGGGGTGGTTCACCTGGCTGAGGAGTTCGGCTTGCGGGATGCCTTTCGCGAGTTCCGCGACCCATGCGGCGGAAACATCGGCGAGGATTACCTTTTCAGCGACGGCGATCTTGCGGATCAGGGCGGCGCGTTGGGTCAAAGGGTCTTCGGGATTCGCCATGTCGGCCGTCGCGTCTCCTGTGGGGGTGATGAGGACAACGGGAACACCTGCATCCTTCGCGGCGCGGATCATAGAAAGCCAAGAGGCTTCGACCTGCTCCTCGGGGACGCGGCGGTCGTTGAGCGCGTAGTCGATGAGGACGAGATCCGGTCGGTGCGGCAGCACATCGCGGGAAAACCGCGCCGCTCCAGCCGAACTCGCCTCGCCACCGATCGCGGTGACGATCACGTTTAGAACCGCATAGGGAAATTTTTCCTTCAGCGCCAAATGGACGAGATGCGGGTAGGATTCAAACGGCCTGACATCAGGGGTCTTGTGATAACCGGCCGGGACGCTATGGCCGTGGAAGACAATGTTGACTACGCGGTTGCTCGGCCATTTTTTCGCCAGCTCCGCGTGCAGTGGGGCGAGGGGTTGCGCCGATCCCGATGAGATGAGCGCTACGGCGGCGAAAAAAGTGAGGAAAATTTTTCTCATAGCCGCTTGGCGTTTAGGTGGGCTGTTCCCCGCGAGCCATCACGACCTTGCCGGTGCGGACGGTTTCGATGATCTCGTATTGCGAGAACATGGTCACGGCGGCGTCCACCTTCGGGCTGTCGCCGGTGATCATCACGACCATGGAAGTGGGCGTGAGATCGACGGTCTTGCCGCCAAAATGCTCGGTGATCTGGAGCGCGCCGGAGCGGTCGTCCGCGGAGCAGAGGATCTTGATCAGCACCATTTCCTTGGTGACGGAATCTTGGCTGGTGTGCTCGAAGCAATGGATTACATCGATCAGTTTCCCGACCTGCTTGATGATCTGCTCAAGGCCGGAGGGGTCGCCGGAGATGCCGATCGTCATCCGGGAAAAGGACGGGTTGCGGCCTTGGGAGACGACGAGGGAGTCGATGTTGAACGCGCGGCGGGAGAACACTTGGCAGATGCGCATGAGGACGCCCGGCTCATTCTTCACAAGGACGGAAAGGGTGTGACCGTTGGGGATAGGATTGGAGTTTGGCATAACTTTCGACTTTCAAATCTCAAATTTCAATTCCGGAAGCGGGCTCACGTAGAGCCGGTGGGTTTGGCCATCTTGTGCTTGGGCGGCTCGGTGAGCATGTCTTCGAGGGCGGCACCCGCGGGAATCATGGGGAACACGTTGTCGGTTTTTACGCACTCAGCATGAATGAGGATCGGGCCGTCGTTGTAGGCGAGGGCTTTTTTCAACATGCGGGTGACATCGGCGGGGCGCTTGATGTTCACGCTCGGGATGCCGTAGGCGGCGGCGAGCTTGCAGAAATCGGGGTTACCCTCCAAGTCCACACCGGACTCGCGGTTTTCGAAAAAAAGCTCCTGCCACTGGCGCACCATGCCGAGATACTTGTTATCAAGAACAACGATCTTGATCGGCAGCTTGTGGATTGCGGCGGTGGAAAGCTCGAACAGGGTCATTTGGAAACCGCCGTCGCCGGAGATGGAGATGACCATCTTGTCCGGACAGGCGAGCTGCGCGCCGATGGCCGCCGGGAAACCGAAGCCCATGGTGCCCGCGCCGCCAGAGGAGAGCCAGTGGTAGGATTCATGGTTCTTGTAGAATTGCGCGGCCCACATCTGGTGCTGGCCCACATCGGTGGAAACAATCGCTTTGCCCTCGGTGAGTTCGTAAAGCTCGTCGATAACCTGCTGCATGCGGAGACCGCCCTGTTTCTTGTAACTAAGCGGGAATTTTTTCTTATATCCGTCCAGCTTGGCGAGCCACTCGTTGGTCGGCAGCGGTTTCACGTGCTTGATGAGTGAGGCGAGCGCTGCCTTCGCGTCGCCGACGATCTGAACGTGCGGGCGGATCATCTTGTCCATTTCCGCATGGTCGATGTCGATATGGATGATCTTCGCGGTGGCGCAGAAGCGGTGCGGTTGGCCGATGATGCGGTCGTCGAACCGCGAGCCGACATTGATGAGCAGGTCGCACTCGACCATCGCCTTGTTCGCGTAGGCGGTGCCGTGCATGCCGAGCATGCCGAGCGAGAGGGCGTGCGTTTCCGGGAAAACGCCCTTGCCGAGAAGAGTTGAAGTCACCGGGCAACCTAGGGTCTCCGCGAGTTTCATCAGCTCCTTGTCGGCGCGGGAAATCATCGTTCCCTGGCCAGCAAGGATCACCGGGCGCTGTGCCTGAGCGATCATTTCCGCGGCCGTTTGCACCGCCGCCTCATCGATGTCGAAGGCAGACTCGGGGTTGTAGCCGGGTAGGTCGAAGGGCGGGTTGAGATCGCCGGTGAAAGGGCCTTGGGAAATGTCTTTCGGGATATCGATGAGCACGGGGCCGGGGCGGCCGGTGGTGGCGATGTGGTAGGCCTCGCGGGCGATCCGCGGCAAGGCGTTGGTGTCCTTGCAGAGGTAGTTGTGCTTCACCACCGGGATGGTGATGCCGAAAA
>CAMBTF010000033.1 GCA_945870545.1 Akkermansia muciniphila | reverse complement strand
TGGGAGACCTGCGGATCGACAACGTAGATCGGTGCGTTGACGTTTTTCAAAGTGGAAGTCGTCCATAGCATGAGGCCGCAGAAAATGGCAAGCTGCTGGAGGATTAGGAAGGTGGCGAAAAAGATACCGAATACCAGCATCAGGTATTTGGCTGTATCGCCGAAAAGCATTTTGAGAGCGAGACCGATCATGCGGGGAGAGGGAGGGTCAGGTTTCTACGACTCTACCTGCGAGATGCTACTTGTTATATCTAGGCGCGCAACCCGTGACATGGGTTTCAGGTATTTTGGGAGCCGGATTCGAGGCAGCGACATGTGGGGATGGAGATGGTATCAAACCCTATCTCCCAGTGGATGATAAGCGAACCCCGCGGCCCATGGTTTCGAGATCAGGGCGTTGTCCAAGGTGGCGAGTTTGAGGCCGTGGCGACTTGCCAGGCGGATCAGATGGGCGTCCGTGGTGTCCTTGTATCCCGATTCCGGAGACTCGGTGGCGCTGACATCATCCGGCAGGAAGCGATGTTCGGGTCGGGACAGGAGGCTGGTGAGTGAGCGATGGGCGTCCTTCCATGTGGCGGAGTAAGCCGGGCTGATGCTGACGCGCATGAAGCCGAGTTCGACGATGGGCGTTGTGTGGAATTCCGGTTGGGCATCAAGCCATTCGCGGACGGCTTCATGATCGGCATGGGTTTTCCAGCGGCTGGCGAGCAGGATGTTTACGTCGAGGAGCCAGCTCATGGCGTTTCCTCGAGGATTTGACGCACTCGCTCAGGGGTCATTTCCGGCGCACCTATGGGTGCGGATAGTAAAAAATCGCGCCGCGCCGTGTTTTTCGGTTTCGCGATTCCCGCGCTGAGCCCGCGTTTCAAGAGATCCGCCGCGACATCCTTGAGCTTGCGCCCCTCATGGACGGCTAGAAGTTTCATTTCCCTGACCAGATCGGGAGGGAGATCGATGGTGGTTTTCATGCCAGCAAGCTAGCTGGTTAGCTGGCTCGGTGTCAAACCGTCGTCACGAGAAATTATACGCATCCATATCGAACACCACGGTCACGTCCTCGGGGAGGGTGGTTCTGCGGAGGACGCTCTGCACGTGGTTGGTGAGCAGGCGGGCTTTGCTGGAGCGGAGGGTGATCTGGAAACGGAACTGGTCGTGGGAGCGGACGAGGGGGCTGGGGAGGACTTCGCCGAGGGTGATGCCGTCCGGCAAATCCTCCTTCAACCGGAGGTGCAGGGTCTGGAGAGTGAACTCGGCGCGGCGCTCGTGGGTGGAGCGGGCGGTGAGGACGGCGCAATGGGCGAAGGGCGGGAAGCGGAACTGTCGGCGCATTTCCATTTCCTGCTCCGCGTAGCCGTCGAAATCGTGTTTCCGCGCGAACTGGATGCTGGGGCTGTGCGGGGTGAAGGTCTGGACGATCACCTCCCCCTCTAGCTCTCCCCTGCCCGCTCGCCCGGCGACCTGGGTGATGAGCTGAAAAGTGCGCTCGCCCGCGCGGAAATCCGGGACGTGCAGGCCGAGGTCGGCGTTGAGGATTCCCACCAAGGTGACGTTGGGGAAATGCAGGCCCTTGGCGATCATCTGGGTGCCGATGAGGACGTCGATCTTGTTCGATTTGAATTTCCGCAGGATGTCCTTGAGCGCGTTCTTGCGGCGCATCGCGTCGGCATCGATGCGGGCGAAGCGGGCTTCCGGCAGCACCTTTTGCAACACCTCCTCGACCTTCTGCGTGCCGTAGCCCTGCAGCGCGATGCCGGGATTTTTGCACTCCGGGCATTTCTTAGGGACAATGGATTGGTGGCCGCAGACATGGCAGACCAGCCGCTCATCGGTGCGGTGGTAGGTGAGTGCGACGGCGCAGTGCGGGCAGGTGCAGGCATGGCCGCAGGAATGGCATTGCAGCGAGCGGGCGAAGCCGCGGCGGTTGAGGAAAAGGATGGATTGCTCGCCTTTCGCGAGGCGCTGCTCAAGGGCGGTGCGGAGGCGGTCGGAGAGGATCGCGACCTGACCTTTCTGCTTCTGCTTTTCCAAACGCATGTCGATCACGCGGACGAGCGGCATCGAGTGGGCGTCGGCGCGCTTGTCGAGGCGGAGGAGATGGTATTTCCCGGAAAGGCAGTTCTGCCAGCTCTCCAGTGAGGGCGTCGCGGAGCCGAGGACGACGGCGCACGGCTCGAACGCGGCGCGCAAAACCGCGACATCGCGGGCGTGATAACGCGGCGGGCTCTCCTGCTTGTAGGAGGACTCGTGCTCCTCATCGACGATGATCAGGCCGAGGTTTGGCAAGGGCGCGAACACGGCGGAGCGCGCGCCAATTACGATACGTGCCGTACCTTTGCGGATGCGGTGCCACTCGTCAAAACGCTCACCCTGCGAGAGGTGCGAGTGCAGGACGGCGACCTGGTCGTTGAGCTGGGAAAAGCGGGCTTTGAAACGGCGGACGGTCTGCGGGGTGAGCGCGATCTCCGGGACGAGGACGAGCACCGTTTTCCCGAGATCAAGCGCGGCCTGCGCGGCCTGGAGATAGACTTCGGTTTTGCCACTGCCTGTTACTCCTAACAATAAGAAGGGTTGAACCGCCAAGTCGCCAAGAGCGCCAAGGGAAGATTTGATGGCTTCGAAAGCTTCCTGCTGCTGGTCGTTGAGGGTGAGGGGCTCGGAGGGGACGATGGTCTCGTCCGCCTCAGGATCGCGGCGGACATCTTCCTCGCCGATCGTGATGAAACCTTTCTCCGCGAGGCTCTTGAGGGAAGGCGCGGAGTTTTCTCCGAGGTCGGCGACGGCGAGGGTGCGGTCGGGCGCGTGGAGCAGGAGGGTGAGGATGGCGTGCTGTTTCGCGGCGCGCTTCTCCAGTTTCGCGAGCGCCTCGGGATCGGGATCCGCCACGGCGGTGGCGATGCGGCGAGTCTTCGCAGAGTTGTCCTCCGTGCGCACCGCCTCCGGCAGGATGGAGCGGATCACGCCTTCGATACGGGAACCATAGTAGTTCGCGATCCAGCGCGCCGTCTTCAGCAGCACCGGCGTGATCAGCGGCTCGGGATCGATCAGGGATTTCACCTCGCGCATGGCGAACTCGCTCTGCTCCGGCGGCGGCGTCACGGAAAGCACGGTCCCGGAAGTGTTTTTCTGCCGGATCGGCACGCGCACCCGGCAGCCCTCCACCACCGCCAGCCCCTCGGGGATGACGTAATCGAAAACAAGCTCGAAGGGGCCGTCGATGAGAACGCGGGCGATCACGGGGGAATGCTGCGCAGCGAAGTTTCAAACATCAAATCCCAAGAATGGGAACAGTTCACTCAATGGCGTTGCGGCACGCGTATTGAGGAAATGGAGCGCTCGGGCGGGAAGGACATCCGCCGCGCAAATTTTTTTCTGTAAAAGTGGCTGATGACTTTTTCTGAGGCTGGTTGGTTTTGTTATTTCGGTTTGGTTTCTGTTAGCTGGGAGTGGGCAGCACGGCGTCTGGTGGGTCACCCGGGCCAAGGACAACATGAAGTGGAGTCCGCGTTCCGTATGCGATCTCTATCGTCGCCGCTGGGACATCGTAGTGTTTTTCAAACAGGTAAAGCAGAGCCTCAAGCTCGGCAGTTTTCTCGGTCACCGCGCCAACGCGGTGAGATGGCAGGTTTACACGGCCTTGCTGGTGTATGTGCTACTGCGATTCAAGGCTCAGGGATCGTCATGCCCAGTCTGTGGGACGGCAGTGATTTTTTTTTGGTGAAATTGCGGCGGGATCTCCACAAACAAAACCGCCCCCGCGGAATCCCCCGTACTTGATTGCCACGCAAACCCGTCCGGGACACTCAGCTCGCCACAAGCTTGGAAAGCTCCTCGCGGCGGAAGTTTGTGGGGGAGTTCCCGGTGAAGCGGACGAAGCTGCGGTTGAACTGGGAAAGCGACTGGTAGCCGATGTGGAACGCGATCTCGGAGACGCGCGCCTGGGGCTTAAGCAGCTCCTTTTTCGCCCACTCGATGCGACGGCGGTTGATGTAGTCGGTGAGCGTGAGGCCGGTGGATTCCTTGAAAACGCGGCAGAAATGGGAATCGCTGAGGCCTGCATGCCTCGCGACGAGCGGCAGCGGCAAGGGATCCGCGAGGGTTTTCTCGATGAATTTCCTCGCGCGCGCCACGGCCTCCGGCTCATCGCCATCACTCACGATGGCAAGCTTCTCCGCGTGCCTCCCGAGCTGCTCTCCGAAGGTAGCCAGTAGCGTGACCATGCTCTGGTAACGCTCCGGCTCAACGACCCGGGTCTGGAAATACGCCTTGCGCAGCTTTTCGATGTCGTCCTTGGTCAGCCCCTGCCGCGAAAGGGTCGCGGCCGCCTTATCGAAATCCTGCTGTTCGGGGACTTGATGGAAAACATGGCCTGTCCGCAACACGCCGATCATCGCCCCGCCGCAGCGCACAGGAACCACGCTCGCCGACATGCCCGTGAAACATTTGCACGAAGAGGGACCGTTGATCGTGGCCTCCTCAACGAGGCGGCGGTTGATATCGACACAGGCGGCGCAGACTTTCTCGCAGACATTCAGCTTCACGCAGAACGGGCTGACGTTATCGAACCCGGTGCAGATCTCGCGGGGCGTGGCATCGGGTTTTACCAGCTTCAGGGGTAGGCCGGTGGCGCAGCGGAAGGCCTCTTGATACGTGATCAGGAGCTCCGATTGGAGGAGCTTGCCAAAAAGCGCATCGTTGAATGTATCCGTTTCGTGGTTCATTTCAGCTGAGGCGCAGCGTGCCACCGTGCAGTCATCCTTTTAACAAGATTCCCGCGCCACGCAACCATGGAACAACTCCATTTAGGCGTCAATTCCCGCCATCCCGGTGTGCAGGGCTGCAACCGCTTCGCTTCCGGGATTCTCGGCCGACATCATCCGACCCTATCCCCAACCTGCCGTTGAGCTGAATGGCCCGCGCGCCGGATCAGCGCTGCGGCGACCAGCACACCTGCAAAGTTGGCTACCAGATCCCAGCCTGTGTTCTCGTAGTCGCCGATGCTGTTTTCGGGCAGCAGGTGGGTGGCAATGAATTCGACCATCTCGTTCAAGGCTCCGAAGCCCATGCCAGCCGCCACGCACACCAGCAGGATGCCCGGCGACGCGAGCTCCGGCGAGCCATCGGGCAAGCGCAGCGCGGACTTCAGGATGTGCCAGCACAGCCAGGTAGTGATGCCGAAACCGTAGGCGTGAACGAGATGGTCGTATCTGAGACAACCCGGGATCAGCCACCAGCTATAGAGCAGCAAGCTTCCGCTGTTAGGCAGTGTCAACAGGCCTCCGGCCATGTGGAGCAGCCCCCACACGCTGAAAGTCCAGAGCAGTGGCGCGGTGAGCGGGTATCGCCGGTCGACAAGGTAAAGCGACGGAACCAGCACCGCCATCACCCCGAGATATAAAGGCAACCCGCGGCTACCCCATGCCAGCGCGCCGACGGCGGCTAGGGCGACATAGAGGCCGGTGAAGGCAAGCACCGGCGCAAGCCGGAAAGATGGGGCGGGGTTCCTCATACCATCCCATGCTCTCATGACCACGCCCACGCGTCACCGGCAAAAACATCGGGTTCACAGCAACCTCGCGCCCTCCGCCGGGCGGGTAGCGAAGATTTCCGGCGCGAAGCCGAACTCCGCCTCGTAGGATACCACGAGCGCGGCGGCGATGGCTTGCGCCTTGTCCGCTTGGCAGAGCGTGACCGTGGAGCCGCCGAAGCCGCCGCCTGTCATCCGCGCGCCGATCACGCCCTCAAGGCCGCGCGCGGTTTTCACAAGGTGGTCGAGCTCCGGGCAGGAAACCTCGAAATCATCACGCAGGGAATCGTGGCTGGCATACATGAGGCCGCCGAGCTTGGAAAAATCATTCCCTTTCAACGCATCCACCGCACCGATGGTTCGCGCGATTTCACCGACGACATGACGGCTGCGGCGGAAGGTGATGGCATCCATTTTCCCCTCAGTACCATTGAGATCCGCAGGGGTGACATCGCGCCAGCTCGCCTTGCCGATGGCGGCGAGGCCGTCCTCCGTGCTTTTCCGGCGTGCCGCGTAGCCGCCGTCGGAAAGCTCGTGGGAAACCTTGGTGTTAGATACGAGGATGGTCAGCGCGGGATCGGCGAAGGGCACCATCTCCGTTTCCGTGGAGCGGCAGTCGATGAGGATGAGTTGGTCTGCCTTTCCGAAGGCGGACGCGAACTGATCCATGATCCCGCAGGGCACGCCCGCGAAATCATGCTCCGCTTTCTGCGCCAGCAGCGCCTTTTCGCGCATGCCGAGGGATATACCCGTGAAGCCCTCCAGCAAAGTCGCCATGGCGCACTCCAGCGCGGCGGAGGAGGAAAGCCCGGCGCCCACCGGCAGGCTGGAGACGATGAACGCATCGAACCCCGGCACCGCGATCCCGCGCAACCGGAAGCCCTCGATCACGCCGCGCAGGTAGTTCGACCATTTCGGATCGGAAATTTCCTGCGGCGCTCCCAGCGGGATCACCGCGCCAACCGTATCGAAAGAAGTCGCGACGCGAATCTCCGAAGTCCCGTTCGGCGCGGCGGCAATGACCACCGCGCGCTCGATCGCGAAGGGCAGCACGAAGCCATCGCAGTAATCGATGTGCTCGCCGATCAGGTTCACCCTGCCCGGAGCTACGGCAACCGTAGTAGCTGAAACGCCGTAGCGGGAGAGCAGCGCGGCACCCGCCTCGGCAACCAAGCTGCCGATGGGGGTGTTCGGGGAAAGCATGGCGGGATTATTTCGCGAAGGCGACATAAATGGCGATCACAAGGATGACCAAAAGGCCGCTGGCGTATTTCGCGCCTTTCCATGGCGTGAGGTCGATGTCGTTGGTGGCCGCCAGCACCCATGCCTCGCGGCGAGGTGCGACGGCGCCCATCACCAGCATGAATCCGACCAACAGAGCAAAGACGATGGCGATAAAGTGGAACTCATGGATGTTCGCGGCCTTGAGGGCGGCATCAAAACCGGGGACGAAGTAACCCAGCGAGATCAGCAGAATCCCGGCAACCATCGCGATGGATGCGGCGATGGCGGGGACCCTGCGGTGAAGCATACCAACCACGACCACTGCGAAAATCGGGATGAAGTAGATGGCGTTCATTTTCTGGAGATAGACGAAAATGGTTTTCTGTCCGGCCAGCATCGGTGCAGCGATCATCGCAGCGATGGCGATGGCGACCACGAAGTATTTCGCCGCGCGAACGGTCTGCGCCTCAGTGCCGGTGGGATTGATCATATGCTTGTAGAGGCCGATGGAGAAGAGCGCGGAGGTGCTGTTGAGCGCGGCATTGAAGGAACTGAGAATCGCCCCGACCATTACGGCGGCAAAGAAGCCCGTGAGATGGCTGGGAAGGAGTTCGAAAACAAGTTTCCCGTAAGCCTCATCCGGCTTGATGCCCTCCTTCGCGTAGAGGTGGTAGGCGACGATGCCGGGAAGGACGAGATAAAGCGGCCCGAGCAGTTTCAGCGCGCCGGTGAGCAGCACGCCCTTTTGTCCCTCCGCAAGGCTGCTGGCCCCGAAGGTGCGCTGGATGATCTGCTGGTTCGTGCACCAGTAGAAAAGGTTCAGCAGCGCGACGCCGGTGAAGAGGGTGGAGAAGGGCACGCTCTGCTCCGCCGTGCCGAGGGAGTTCATCCGCTCTGGATTCGCCTCGGTGAGGGTTTTCCACCCTGCGGCGATACCTTCGCCGTCCCCGACCGCGTTGAGGGCGAACCAGGTGATCATCATCCCGCCGACCAGCAGGCCGACGCCGTTGATCGTATCCAGCACCGCGAGCGTGCGCAGGCCGCCGAAACGGGAATAGAGCAAGCCCATCACGCCAATGAGAACCACCGTGCCGCTGAGGATCATGCGATCATCCGTGATGCCCGTGAGGCCTTTCAGATCCATCATCTGCGAGAGGCCGACCGCGCCCGAGTAAAGGATGATTGGGATCAGGATGAGCGCGTAGGCGATAAGGAACACGAAGTTCGCGATGGATTGCGTGGTCTTGTCGAAGCGCATCTCAAGGAACTGCGGGACGGTCGTGATCCCGGCTTTCAGGAAACGGGGCAGGAAAAAGAGCGCCATGATTACCAGCGCGATGACCGCCACCACTTCCCAGGCCATCACGGAAAGGCCGTCCTTGAACGCCGCGCCGTTGAGGCCGACCATTTGCTCCGTGGACAGATTCGTCAGCAGCAGCGAGCCGGCGATGATGGGAAAGGTCAGCGAGCGGCCACCGAGGAAGAAGCCTTCGGAGCTTTGTGCCTCGTCCTTGCGGGTGAGGAACCAGGTGAGACCCGCCGCGAGGAGGGTGAACAGGATGAATGAGATGATGGTCATGGTAGGGTTTTCTGGGTTGGGCGGGACTTGCCGCGGGGTGATTCTTACTTTCCACCCCGCCAGATGCGAGCGAAAGATTGCGGGATGCAATTTTCCCCAAATTTCCGGTTTCCAACCCACACTTCCCGTCGTTGAATGCGCATGCATCCCCGACCCATGAGCCAATCCCCACTCCGCATCGCCGTCGGCGCCGATCATGGCGCCTTTGAAATGAAGAACGCCATCGTCGCCCACCTCCGCGCCGCAGGGCATGAGGTGGAGGATTTCGGGACGGACACGCCGGACTCGGTGGACTACGCGGACTACGCGAATCTCGTTTCCCGCAACGTCGCGGACGGCACCTTCGATTTCGGTATCCTCGCCTGCACCTCGGGCGTGGGCATGTGCATCGCCGCGAACCGCCACACCCATGTCCGCGCCGCAAACGTCCGCACGGTCGAGGAAACCGTCACCACCCGCAAACACAACGATGCCAACGTGCTCTGCCTTTCCGGGAAATGCACCGACACCGCGACCGCCTTGGAAATGGCCAGCGCGTTGCTGGCCACCGAATTCGAGGGTGGCCGCCACGAATCTCGTGTTTGCAAATCCTCCGGCAGCCGCATTTCCGTCACCGATCCGGAGCTATACCAGGCCATCGTCGGCGAGGAACACCGCCAGCGGAACCACATCGAGCTGATCGCCTCGGAAAACTTCGCCTCGCCCGCCGTGATGGAGGCGCAGGGATCGCTGCTCACCAATAAATACGCCGAGGGCTACCCTGGGAAACGTTGGTATGGCGGCTGCGAATACGTGGACGTCGTGGAAACCCTCGCCATCGAGCGCGCCAAGGAGCTTTTCGGAGCCGATCATGCCAACGTCCAGCCGCACTCCGGCTCGCAGGCGAACACCGCCGTCTATTTCTCCGTGCTCAAGCCGGGAGATAAAATTTTCACCATGGATCTCGCCCACGGCGGGCACCTTACCCACGGCCACAAGGCGAACTTCTCCGGCCGCTTCTACGACGTGACCCACTACGGCGTCTCCCCGGACGACGAACGCATCGATTACGCCGAGTTGGAAAAAACCGCCCGTGAACTCAAGCCCGCCCTTATCACCGTGGGTGCCTCTGCCTACTCCCGCATCATCGACTTTGAGCGCATGGGAAAACTCGCTCGCGAGGTCGGCGCTTACCTTTTCGTGGATATGGCGCACATCGCCGGCCTAGTCGCGGCAGGTGTCCATCCAAGCCCATTCCCCCACGCAGACTTTGTCACCTCCACCACCCACAAATCCCTGCGCGGCCCGCGCGGCGGGATCATTCTCTGCAAGGAGGAGTTCGCGAAAAAAATCGACTCCCAGGTGTTCCCCGGCATCCAAGGCGGTCCGCTCATGCACGTCATCGCGGCGAAGGCCGTCTGCTTTGGTGAGGCGCTGAAACCGGAGTTCAAAACCTACTCCGCGCAGGTCGTGAAAAACGCGCAGGCCATCGCCGCCCGCCTCACGCAACACGGTTTCCGTATCTGCTCCGGCGGCACGGACAACCACGTGATGCTCGTCGATCTCCGCCCGAAAGGCCTCAACGGCTC